>QHZY01000145.1 GCA_003224855.1 Acidobacteriota bacterium
CATACGCTGCGATGCGAGCGATGGCATCGTGCAGCGACGTGGTCGTTCCCCGATGATGACCGGTGAAGACGACTAATACGATAGGTTCGCCATTGACCCACAGAATACCAGCGTCGTTGGCGATGAAAGGTTGGCCATCACCCGTCTTGTGCGCGATCCTTATATCCTTGAGATAGCGCGGGAAGCGGTCATTCACCTGCTGCTTCTCCATAATGCCGAGAAGCCGGTCGCTGGAACTCTTAGAAACCAGCTTTCCGCCCACCATCATTTCCAGCAATTGTCCGATTTCGCGTGTAGTACTGTGGCCGAAATAGATCCCGGCATCGTAGATCGTATGACCGAAGGCCTGCTGCACCTGCTCTTCGCTATATCGATCGAATGGAAAATGGAGTGTCTGGTCGCCACTGGCATGGCTGAAACTCGGGTCCAGCGTGCCAAGCCACTTGCGATCCCAATCCAGATCAGTGTAGCGAATCGAGGTGTTTGCCAGGCCCAGACTATGCATGTAGGTGGTAATGTTTTCCCTGCCAACTTTGTCGGCCAGGATGTCTGTGGCCTCATTGTCGCTAAGGATAATCATCAGCGTGAGCAGATCATTCACCGTGGGAGTCAAACCTGGATCGAGTGCATACAGGACACCTGACGGCAGTCGTTCATCGCCAGCAGTGAGCGGAATGCGATCCGATAACGAAAACTTCCCACCCTCCACTTGATGCATGAGTTCGGCCGCGATCGTAAGTTTGATAACGCTAAAAGTTTCAAAGACCTTGTCAGAATCGACGGTGATTTCATCCCCAGAGTCAAGATTCTTCATGTAGATCGACATTTCCCCGGGGAATTGGCTGCGGATCTGCGCAATTTTGTCCTGCAAAGCCGGAAGCGAATGATCCGTCTTGCCGGAAAACGCTGCGTTAAGCTGATCTAGCAATTGAGCGTTCTGGATCAGAGCTCGCTCGAGTAGCTCTGCTTGTTCCCGCGCCGTCTGCCAATCCTGCTTCTCGACGGCTTCCGTGAGTCCAGGCAACTCAAGATGAGCGTAGGTATAGCGCGCTCCGTAGAGCATGTGCTTGAACCATGGCCTGCCTGGAATGCCCGCGGGATTGAGCCAGTTCCGTTCCACCTGCATCATGCCCTTGTTTATGGCTTCGGCTTGCGAAGAAAGAGGGCCTGCTGCCATGGCCTGTACGAGCGAGTGATTTAGGCGGGTGGCAGCAGAGTCGAAGCGGTCTATTCCTGCGAACACCGGATTGAGATCCAGCTGGCTCAGATTTTTTCCCTTCGCGAGATCGTGGAAAAATTCACGAATGTTGCCAGCGTAAGTTGCAAAATCAAAGGGCAGAACATCAGCATTGGCGAGCCTGAGGGCAAGCACGCCCCACATTTGCGACATCAGGGTGTGATAACGGTACCCAGGATCCCCAAAGTGATTCATCCAATAAAAATCGTCATACATAGAATGGTAGACGCCATATGGTCCTTGAAAACCGAGGCCGATGACCGGCATTCCGATGAAGTTGAGAAAGACCGTATGATCGGAGCCACTGCCGATGCGAGTATTCACGAGCGTAGAGTCGTTTACAGCACCAGTTTCTTTCTCTTTAGCCTTCTTGCGAATTGCTGATTCCTTCCAGGCTTCGTACAACGATTTACCCGAAGGATCTTGCAGGGAGCGAGCGGTTTCGAGCAGCATTGGACCAAGTGAGGCGACTGAACTTCCTTCAAAATCAGGCCCCGATGTCGAGGAGTCCACATTGATATAGGCGACAGCTTTCTTCCGCAACTCGTCAACGAATTGTTCGCCCCATTCGGTGGAACCGGTGAGGCCTACTTCTTCCCCATCCCAACTGCAAACCACCAGGGTGCGCCTGGGGCGGATGCCCTTTTTGAGAAGTGTTCCCCAGCCTCGCGTCATCTCCATCATGGACGCAGTGCCGCTGCTAGGATCTACGCCACCATAGATCCAGGCGTCGCGGTGATTTCCCAGAACCACCCATTCGTCAGGCAGCTCCCCTCCCCTGATTCGCGCCTCGACAACGTAATATGGCTGAATCGAGTTGTTCATACGGACCTTCAAGTGGACGCGGGCTCGCTCACCACCCAGGTGATACTCGAACGGCAACCCTCCCTGCCAATCCGGAGGTGCCGGCGGGCCACCCAGATTCTTCAACAGAGGCTCTGCGTCCTTCCAAGAGAGCGGTAATGCCATAACTTTCGGAACCGACACGGCCTCGCTCAGGGGGATTCGCTTGGCGCCCGGAATGCTTGCCCACCCAGGCGTGAGTGGATCGCCGGGAACCATAAAGTCATACGTGATTGCGCCGCGCTGGATGTGGCTCTCCGGCCCCCACGGGCCCTCCGGAAAGACCTTGCCCTTCTTCTCGCCGTCCTCCGCCGGATCGCTGTAGACAAGCATAGCGGCGGCGCCCTCGCGCTGCGCGGTCAAAGCCTTAAATCCGCGATAACTATAAGGATTCGAGTACCGCACCAAAACGATCTTGCCTTTCACGTCGATTCCGTTTTTGCGCAGAAGATCATAGTCCTCCGGATTGCCGCTGTGCGCATAAACGACTGGCGCCGTCACGTCTCCGGAGATGGACATTCCAGACCAGGCGGCACTGACACTCGGATTTTTGGTATCTGGGTCAACGTCATAGGGCTGCTCGCGAAGCGAGGCACGGTAGCGAACGGGCGCCACCATTTCTAGAAAAGTACTCTTCGGCGCTGTGCTGTACACGTCATAGCGCCGAATCACGACATCTTCGAGACCTTGTTTGCGCCACTCCTGCGCGATGTAGTTCGCCAACTCGTTGTTGCGCTGCGAACCGGCAACATGCGGTTCGGCGGTGAAGATGCGATGCTGTCGCCGTTCTTCGTCCGGGTTAGGAATGGATTTGAACTGCTGCTCGATCTGCTCCTCGTGCGCCGCTGAGGCGGGCGTAAAACCTGAGATTGCCTGAGCCCAGCATCGAGGTGCGCCGAAACATGAAAGAAAGGGGAGGAGGAGGACAGACAGCACACGGTCGCGCTTTGTAGTCATGGAGCTTTTCCCAAACGGAAGCTGGTGACGGGGCGAAATTATACTGGGTCTCAATGGATCGGAAGAAAATCCAGGGTTAAATATGAACCACTCATTGTATGGTCAAAAGTATGATCAGAACTACGTATGGTCAAAAGTATGATCAGAACTACGATTTGATGGATGCCTAAGAGATGCAGTCCATTCAGGAGGTGCAATGATTCGGCGATGTACTGATTCTGATGTTCCGGTCATTGAAAGCATCATCAACCAGGCTGCCCAAGCCTACGAGGGCGTTATTCCGTCGGATTGTTTTCACCACCCCTACATGACAGAGCATGAACTGCTAAAGGAAATCGCAGCCGGGGTTCAGTTCTGGGCGTCGGAAGAAGAGGGCACTGTCATCGGTGTAATGGGTGTTCAGAATCTTCGAGATGTGACGCTGATCCGCCATGCCTATGTAGCAAATGCTCATCAGAAACGCGGGATCGGCGGTGCATTACTGAATGCACTGGTTCAGCAGGCGAAAGAACAGCTGCTGGTGGGCACATGGGCTGCGGCGGTCTGGGCGATCCGCTTCTATGAGCGGCATGGTTTCTGTTTGGTTTCGGCGGAGGAGAAGGACCGGCTGCTCAGCACTTACTGGACGATCTCTCAAAGGCAACGGGAGACCTCCGTCGTATTGAAATACGCCGGTGCTCGCGCCTGACAACAATTCTGATTGTTTGATCTGATGGCTCTCAAGCTTAATTAAGGAAGAGGCCCAGATTGTATTTGAGCCCCCTTTGCAGAACGAAGATCATCAGGCAGCAACTGAGCGGCTCTCCTGGGTGAGCTCTTCTTCGGCTTCCAGCCAGTCCTCTACATCGTGCCCATCGCCGTGACCGCGCACGAGGTAGAGTTCATATGCCCTCTGGCGAATTCTTTGTTCGAGCTCTTCCGAATCGGCTGTTTCGGTTGACGCTGCACGCTTTGGATTTGTATCCATGCGAGACCTCCTCGAGCCAACCTACGCCTCAAGAAACTGCCCGGTCAATTGCCCAAAATTGGGGCAGACACCGAATATGAAAATAGCCCAGTGTTTCGCGTGCCCCGAAACCCGGTTTCGCGCCGAACCTATTCACCAGCGAAAAGCCTTCAGCCAGGAAAATAGCGCGACATTCAGGCGTAATCCTTAAGTTTCACAGTACGACTGGATCACAAAGTGCGCTTCAAAATGTGTACTTCGGCAATCTCCAGAGTCAACCTCAATCATCGAGTTGAGCTTTATAATATTGGCGTCGCTCAAAGTGGCTAATCACACAGCGCCTTGTTTGCAGCATTTATCAGAAACCTGGAACATCTGACCGTGCAAAGTTTCACTCGTCTCAAACCGATCGGCATAGCTCTTCTGGTGGGTGCGTCTTTTGTTGGGTGCTCGAATTCCAAGGGTGCATCCGCGAATAATTCCAGGCCCTTGCCGGTCCATATCTATACGGTTGCGGAAGAAACTGCGCGGCGTAATGTACAGGCCGTAGGCTCTTTGTTCGCGCTTGAGGAGAGCACCTTGAGTGCGGAAGTTGATGGTGTCGTCTCTAAGGTCCTGGTCGATGTGGGTGATACAGTCACCGCGGGACAGCCGCTGGTATTGCTCGATCAGCGCGAACTCGCGTTTGATCTGGAGCGTCAACGCGGGGCGGTTCGTGCAGTGCGTGCGCAATTGGGTATTGGGCCCGATGCACCCCCACCCCCGGATTCCCGTACATTGCCTTCGGTACAGCACGCTCAGGCCGATCTTTTTGACGCCGAGCGCAAATACGCTCGCGCTCAGGGGCTTTTCAAGGACAGGCTGATTTCGCAGCAACAACTGGATGAGGCGGCCAGCCGTTATCAGAGCACGAAGGCAACGTATGAAATCTCACTCCAGGAAATAGATCGCTTGAAAGCGCTGCTGATTTCGACCGAAGCGTCCGAGAAACTGGCAGAAAAGAAATTGAGCGATGCCACGGTGCGCGCCCCTTTCAGTGGATCGATCAGAAGCCGGAATATTCACCCGGGCGAGTATTTACGAGCCCAAACTGCTGTGATGGTCCTGGTGCGGACCGATTCTCTGCGCGCGCGTTTAGCTGTGCCGGAACGATGGGCGGGCTGGGTGAATCAAAATGCCATTGTCAATCTACAGGTGGAAGCATTTCCGGGAGACACCTTTCATGGCCGCATCTCGCGAATAAATCCCGCAGTCTCCCAGGACTCCCGCACTTTCGAAGCTGAAGCTCTGCTCGAAAATAAAGACGGCCGCCTGAAGCCCGGCTTTTTCGTGCAGGCATCCCTACCGAGTGAAAAGCAGGAAAAGGCCCTCTTCGTCCCCGATCAGGCGGTCAACTACCGTTATGGCGTTTACAAGAGGAGACCTCCACCTCGCCGGAAGAAAACAAAACTGTGCGCCCATGAACTTCACACAAATCTGCGTCAAGCATCCGGTCTTCACCGTGATGCTGATCGCATTCCTGGTGACGCTCGGCGTGTTTTCTTATCGCGGCCTCCCGGTAGATCTTTTCCCAAAAGCCGATCCCGCCACCGTCGATATCAGGTTGAATCTGCCAGGAGCAACGCCGGAGGAAATGATTACCGGAGTTGTTTTGCCGCTGGAAGACGCAGTCTCTTCGGTCAGCGGAATCGATGAAATGACCGTGTACGCGTCCGAAGGCATGGCCGATATCACCTGCACATTCGTTCTGGAGCGTGATATCGAAGGGGCTGCCCAGGATATTCGCGAGAAGGTCTCTGCCGCTATCAATCAGCTTCCGCGCGAGACCCTGCCGCCCGTCATCACCAAGCAAGATCCGCAGTCCGATCCCATCATCACCCTGTTGGTAAGCGGTCCCATGAGCCGTCGAGAGTTGACGGAGATCGCTGACAAGCAGGTGCGCCGCGCCCTGCAGACGGTGGATGGCGTTGGCAGTGTGGACCTGAATGGAGGCCAGGAACGGCAGATTCGCGTCCTGCTCGATGCGCAGAAGCTCACCTCGCACAACTTCACCGTGCTGGACGTCCGCAATGCATTGCAGAAAGAGAATATCGAGGCGCCCGGCGGGCGCGTGATTACCGGCCCCCAGGAACTGGGTCTGCGAACCTTGGGACGCGTCACCTCGGCCGACCAATTCAGCGATGTTGTGATCGGAACTCAAGGAGGAATTCCGGTACGCATGCGCGATGTTGCGCAAGTGGAAGATGGCGCGCAGGAACTCCGCACCTGGTCGGCGCTCTTTACCAGGAATATTCATTCGCTGGTTGAGCACCTGGTTCTCGGCAGTGTTCTCGCCAGCTTGATCGTTTGGCTGTTCATTCGAAACTGGCGAGCGGTTATCATCGCCGCCATTGCAATTCCCGCATCCGTGCTGGCCACCTTCACCCTGATGCGCGGCATGAATTTCTCGCTGAACAACATGACCCTGCTGGCGTTGACCCTGGCGGTTGGGATTGTCATTGACGACGCCATCATTGTTCTCGAAAACATTTTCCGTTTCATGGAGGAAAAGGGAAAAGACCGCGTTGAAGCGGCGATCGAGGGCACTCGCGAGATCGGTCTTGCGGTAATGGCCACCACTCTTTCGCTCATCATCATTTTTTTGCCCATTGCCTTCATGACCGGATACGCGCGCAAATACGTAAACGAGTTCGGATGGACCATGGCGATGGCTATCCTGGTTTCATTGCTCATTGCGTTCACGCTTACGCCCATGATGAGCTCACGCATGCTGCGCGTCGAAGGGAAGTCATCGCACTCGGGAAAATACATCAACGCGATCGAAAACTTGTATCTGAAGTCGCTCAGATGGTCGCTCGCTCATCGCGGGATCATCATGCTGATCTGCGCCGTATGTTTTCTTTCTACCTTCGGCCTGTATCGCATGGTTGGCCGCGACTGGATTCCAGCCGACGATCAGTCTGAGCTGTTGAGTTCATTCACGCTGCCTGAGGGCACCTCGCTCTCTAAAACCAGTGAGACCGCAGCCGATATTTGCCGGCATGTAGCCGCCCTGCCCGAAGTAACCTTTGTTCAGAGCTATACGCATGGGCCCACCAACCATGCTCATCTGTTCATTGGCCTTGTCCCGCGCAGCGCGCGAAAACTCAGTCATCAGCAGCTGGCCAGCAAGGTCCGCGGTATCCTTGCCGGTTACCGCAACATGACTTCCAATGTGCGCCTGCCTTCGGTGCTGGGCGGCGAAATCTATTTTCCAATCTCTGCCATTATTCGCGGGCCTGACCTCAATCAACTGGCCGAACTCAGCAAGAAGGTCGCCGACCGCATGCGGGAGTATCCCGACATGGTGGACGTTAACCCCAGCCTGAATCTGAATACGCCGGAGCTCCAGGTCAAAGTCGACCGCCAGCGCGCCGCAGACGTCGGAGTGCGCATGACCGATATCAGCGACGCAGTGCGCCTTTTCTATTCCGGTGAGGACGAGATCACCCGCTTCAAGGAAGGCTCAGAGCAGTATCCGGTGACGATGCAGTTGTTAGCGGAACAGCGAGACAATCCCGATGTGCTCAACCGCATGATGGTCCCTTCGTCGAAGCTGGGGCAAGTCCGTCTCGAAAGCGTGGCCTCCATCGGGCGCGGATTCGGACCGGCATCCTTGTGGCGCTACAATCGCGAGTTCCAGGTCAGCATTTACTCGAACGTAAGTTCTGGATATAGCCTCGACCAGGCCGCCGCACACACGGTGCAATCCATCAAGGAAGTAGGGCTGCCGACTGGTTATTCCTATATTTTCTCGGGACAGGTGAAGGTCCTGGAGGAGACAACCTGGAACCTTGTTCTGGCCATGCTGCTGGCCTCGGTTTTTATGTACATGGTGCTGGCGGCCCAGTTTGAAAGCTTTTCCTATCCCTTCATCATTATGCTGACGCTTCCCCTGAGCGTGCCTTTCGCGCTCTTCTCTTTGTGGATCACGGGGCGCGCGCTCAGTCTGTGGAGCGCGCTGGGCATGTTTCTGTTGTTGGGGATCGTGAAGAAGAATGGAATTTTACAGGTGGATTACACCAACCGGTTGATGGCTGAAGGAATGCCGGTGCAGGCTGCTATTCTGGAAGCGAATCGCGTCCGGCTGAGACCGATTTTAATGACCACGTTTTCCATCAGGTCGAATCAGATCGTGAGCACTTCTCAGAATGATTAGTCGTCTGAAGCCGAAAGCAAAAACCTAGTTGTAAGCGAATGGAGGATCCAGCGTGCCAGTTGCGCTTCCTGAACCTGATGGTGAGCGGGAGGGGCTTCCGCTATGGCTTTGTCCTAACTGTGACATGTTAAAGCCCTTGGGAGAGTATGGGTGGAAAATGCGACGCGATATATGTCCGGGCCAGAAAGTCTGGTTCAAGGAAGGTTGGTGCAATCGTTGTCTTAAGGCGCTGATCAAAGGGCAGTAACTTTCGGCAAGGTATTCTGAGTACTAATTTCTCCATCATCGGCCGGAAGTGTTCCCGGGTCGCTTTCAATTTTCTGGATAGCTTCTCGAAGCCATTTGCCCAGCGCATCTTCCAGTTCCAGTTGACTGCCACATCGGGAGTGATAATCCACGGTATCGCCTTGGGTGCTCAGTGGAATGAACCAGCAGGGCACGTCTTCTTTTCTGTTCTCTTCCGGAACGAAACGCATCAGCTGGCACTCACCGCAGGGATGAGGGCGCGCTGGATCGTCAAAGTTCAGGCAGCTGGGCGAGTCCTGAAATGTCCTGGTGGGTTTCCAAGGGGTCCTCGGAGAACGGCCGTAACCGCCCTCTTCCAGAAAGCGCAATTCGAACTTCAACATCTCCAGCAGTGCACGGTTTTCATCCGTCATGATGCACCTCATGGTTCCAGTGTCCCAGTTGGGGCTGGCAGGAGGGTATGACAGGAATCACAAGGCATGGTGATCCTGGGCACAATTTATTCCGCTAACGGTCGATTGGCCCGCCACACCCCGGTAGGGAACTCTTCTGTAATGTGGACAGTTCGTGACTTGCGGCATGCCGAAGATCGGCGAGATGCTATCTGAAACGATTGCGCACTAAGAGTGTGATGAAGATTGCAACTGAGCGCGGTGGCAGATTAACGGCCCGGGTCTAAGCAAAGTCGGTGAGTGGAAAAGAATGCCCGGCGCATCTGGAGATTGCAGTCTCTATCAACAGCTCACTTGCTTAAAATCGTCCCTCTGAGCGGCACTCTGATTTCTGGAAACCTTGCATCGCTCGTTTTGATCATCACGGTCCCCTCAAAATCGCCTTCTTTAACAGATTGCGGATTCAGGGCAAGATCGATCCGATAAATCGACGCGTTACCCTGATCAGGGCTCCTCATTACTTTAATCATGCTTACGTCTGTTGAAATTCGTGTGATCGCAAATTTACCAGTCCGCTTCTTCAACAAAAACGTCTGCGCGAGCAGCTTGCTGGTTGAAGGATTTCGCAGTTCATCCATGCGAACGGCTCCGAAATCAATCGCCTCCGGGTTGGGGTAAAGATCAGGCTTGATGAACATGTGAACCGGAATCTTGATAGCAGGTGTACCCGGATTGTCGCTTACCAGCGTCAGTTGGTCTTCGTATCGCCCCGGACCAGTCTTTGCTCCTGGCCGGACCAACAGCTCATAGATTCTGCCTGGCTGCTCTGCTTTAACTGACGCCTTCACTAGATCGCTGCCGACCTGCTCAAGCGATATCTTCAAGGGACTCGGTTCGTGATTAATGATTCGGAGTCGGGTCTCTTTGCCCTCTCCTTGAAAAGCACTGAGAAAAATGGCCGGATAGGGCAAGACTTCAATCGGTGGTTGTACAACCGCTTTTAAGGTCAATGGAAGCGGAGGAGAATTTCCGGCAAAAGAGACAATTGCCAACTCCTGCATCGCTCCCGTGACATGCGAGGTGTCCCATGAAATTATGACTCTCCCCTTCTGTCCCGGTTCAATGTTAGGTTGAAAACGCGCGGAAATGCCGGGAAGATCCAGTTCAACCCGCTGGATCGTAACCGGCATGTTGCTGGAGTTTTGAAACGTAAAAACGTGCGTCAGCTGCTCTCCTTGGCGTACCGTTCCGAAATCATAAGCCGTCTCAGAAAAGTTCACGACATCCGAACCAGATACTCCGGTGCGAAGGAAAGCGAAAACGATAATCAGCCGAAGCCAAATCATGATTGGGAATCGCAGGTGAATTAAGGAGGCCGAGGGGGAACTCAGCCTCCTTTTCAAGCCAGAGTTAGAGCTGGTAAAACCTGAGTTGAAGCAATCTCAAGCCGCTATTGGCGTACTGCCAGAAGAAGTCTTGCAACCCTCCTGAAAATAGCGCCACCCGCTGAAACGTCAACCCACCATCGAAACTCACGACCGTCGATGTCAACTCGTTGGTGACATTGGTAAAGGTTTGCTTGCCGCTTTTACGTGTAAACACGTTCAAAGTGCTCTCGTTCGAGCAAACCACTTCTCCGGTAGTGGGGTCAGTCGCGCATGTAGTTACCACGGCGGAGCCACCCGGCTTCCCAAGCGCACGGCCCCAGACCTGATAAGACGCGGACTGGGTTCCGGCTGCGCAAGTGATGTCGGCCGGGACATTTGTATTGCATGGCAATTGAAATACCGCACCACGACTTTGAATCTGGTTGTTAGAGCAATCAACAGCAGCATCGAATGCATTCCCATCGCAAACCTGGAAGTCGCCCGGCGTGAGATAGATGTTGCTGGTGACAGCCCCATTCTTATTGCCCAGCGCGACAAAGATCGTGTGCCGGTCAGAGCCGGTAAGGGTTGAATTCTTAGGATTTTCTACGCCAATGATATTCAAGTTGTAATGGGCGCCGTTCGGAGCGCCATTTGCGGTTTGCGAATAACCGGGAAGGGTTAGAGATATGAGCAGGAACACGAGCACTACAAGGGGAATACGCTGCATTTGTGACCTCACTTCGGGATTTTGTTGCGTGACGGACGCGGTGGCTGTGATTCAATCTAGCTCAATAGCTGCCATGATCCAGATGACCGAAGTATCACTCGGCCTTGGCGGATGGACATTTTGGAAGTGAGAACCTTTCTGCGAGATGAACACTCATTCAAAACCGCAGGCTACTCACGGTTGATTACCAAGAAAAAAACTCGGCTCATGTCTGAGCCGAGTTTTCCCTTAAGTTGGAAAGAGCTATTGGATTGAGCTTGAAACTGATGAGAATACGTTGTTTGAATTGGAACCCACCAGGCGAATGGTTCCAACCACAATCACCAGGATCACCGCCAGCATAACTGCGTATTCTGCAATGTCCTGTCCACGTTCGTCACAAAAAAGATTTAAAGGGAGAGCGAACATGATCACTCCTTTTCATAATTAGATTGGGACTATCACAGAAGAAGGAGAAAAGGGGGTTACAACCCGGCCCTCGGTGGCATCGTGTAGGGCTGGTGTCGCTCTTACGTCGGCCATCGTACTATTGCCAGCCGGGTAGGTCAACAGAGTTACGGCGCTGGCCATGCTGGCTGTGGCAATTCAGGTGCCCGCACAATGCGTCACGGAAAGTACCCATGGAAGCAACGTCAGAGCTCCTATGGCTCCCGACAAGAAGCAATCCTTCGAGTGGCGGTTAATGCGATAGTCGCGATCATTTTGCTTCTCCCTCGGGTTTCGCTTACCCTAGCCGCCTATGAATCGCCACGGATTTTGGGCCCTGAGCTTCAGTTTGATCTTGTGGTCAACTGTTTCTTCAGCACAGTCACCATTCACTTTGGAGCAAGTCCTAAGCTCGCCATTTCCCACCGGACTAGTCGCAGCTGAGCACAGCAACCGTGTTGCCTGGGTCTTCAACGCAAAGGGAGTACGCAATGTCTGGGTGGCGGACGGCCCGGATTACGTTCACACAGCGCGGCAATTGACCCGGTACAGCGCAGATGACGGACAGCCTATCGCAAGCCTCCGGCTAACGCCGGATGGCAAAACCGTAGTTTACGCCGTAGGCGCCGAACTAAATGGAGAGCAGGAGAGCGCCAATCCTGAGAGCCTGACGAAGGGGGCCAGGCAACAGGTGTTTGCGATGGATGTGGATGCTTCCGGCACGGCACCACGACCATTGGGAGACATGGGATGTCCTGAGGAAGAGTGTGAAGACATACAGGTTTCGAGCGAGGGAAAGTGGGTCGTATGGTCGGCAAAGAAGAAGCTCTGGCTCGCCAGTGTCGATGGCAGGCAACCGGCGAAAGAATTAGCTACAGTCCGCGGCACAGCCGTTCAGCCTCATTGGTCCCCTGACGGCAAACACATCGCCTTCGTGAGTCAGCGTGACGATCACAGCTTAATCGGTATTTATGATTTCGAGGGCAGCTCAATTCGCTTTCTGGCACCGAGCGTTGACAAAGATTCTTTTCCGCGCTGGTCTCCAGATGGCAAATGGATTGTCTTTGTCCGCTCTGCCGGCGATCAGCAGAAGCGTCCTCTCATTCCGATTCCTCCCAAGCCCTGGTCGCTGTGGATCGCCGACGCCGCCTCGGGCTCGGGACACATGATCTGGCACAGCGGCGACAAAATCGACGATTCGCTTCCTGAACTCACAGAAGATGTCTCACTGCACTTCGCGGCAGACGGCCGTGTGGTGTTTGCTTCTGAGCAAGACGGCCGCAATCATCTGTACTCAATCGCCTCTATGGGCGGCGCTCCGATTTTGTTAACGCCCGGCGACTTTGACGTGGAAGACGTCACTTTGAGCGCTGACAATCGATCGATCATCTATTCCTCCAACCAGGACGACGTAGATCGTCGTCATTTGTGGAGAGTGCCTGTTGCGGGTGGCATTCCGCAACCATTGACTCGTGGCGAAGCCATGGAATGGTCTCCGATCGAAACTGCCGATGGAAACAGCATCTTATGCCTTGGATCCACCGCAACTTCGCCGGCGATGCCCTATCAAGTCAGGGCTGATGGCCGTGAGATGGTTGCTCGACAGGCTTTGCCGGCCGACTTTCCTTCCGCTGCCCTTGTCACTCCAAAACAAGTGATCTTCAAGAGCGAAGATGGGATTACATTGCACGGCCAGCTATTTTTGCCGCGAAACGCAAAAGGCAAGCTTCCCGCGCTGGTCTTCACGCATGGTGGCCCGATCCGGCAGATGATGCTGGGGTTCCACTACATGGACTACTACCACAATGCATATGCGGAGAATCAGTATCTGGCGAGCCAGGGGTACGTCGTGCTTTCGGTGAACTACCGCCTCGGAATTATGTACGGTCGTGCGTTTCGTGAGGCGCCCAACACGGTTTGGCGGGGTGCGGCAGAATACAAGGACGTAATCGCAGCCGGCCGCTACCTGCAATCACTCCCGGAAGTCGATGCCCAGAAGATCGGATTGTGGGGGGGTTCATATGGCGGTTTCCTCACCGCCATGGGGCTGGCGAAGAACTCCGATTTGTTCAAGTCTGGCGTGGACTTCCACGGAGTGCACGATTGGAGCGTCTTCCTGACCCAGCGGCCCTACTTCGGGAGTGTTGCGAACCGCCCGCCTGACGAAGAGAGTGCCGTAAAGCTCGCCTGGGAATCATCGCCGGACCACTACGTAAGTACCTGGAAATCTCCCGTGCTGCTGATTCATGGCGACGACGATCGCAACGTGCCGTTCAGCCAGACAGTCGATCTGGTACAGCGTCTACGGACCCAAAATGTTCCGTTTGAACAGTTAATTCTGCCGGACGAAATTCACGGGTTTTTGCTCTGGAGGAGTTGGATACGGGTTTATGGGGCCACCAGCAATTTTTTCGATCGAACTCTCAAACAGGGTGAACAGATCGGGAAAAAACCATAAATTCTGCAGTTCTGACCCGGAATTCAGGAAATCAGAATTCGCCCGAGGTGACTCTGCTTATCCCCTAAACAGCAGCCATCGTTCACTTAACCGCAAGGTGAAAATTCCTTAGGTTGTCATTCCGGTCTCCATTCACTCATCTAACTCCTGAACTTTTGATCCAGGAGTACGAGATGACCAACCCCAGCGCGACAGGCTTTTATCATAGCAACCGTTACAGCGCCGTTTCTGCTTGTCATTTTTGCGATGGGGTCATAAATCACGAGCCTTGGTGCATCGAGGATCTAAAAAACAAATACCAGCCGGTAGCCGATTTTATGTCTCACAATGGCTTTCAGATTCAACACTTCCACGTCCAAGACGGAAAAGCTGTTCTCTCGGCAGTTGCACCAACGGAATACCTCAAGGCCCGAGCCTGGGATGAAATCAAGAAAATCGATTCCAGTTTCTCTGACCTGCAACACGACATCTCTCTAGGTTCGGGGGCGATGTATGTTGTGAAATCAGGTGACAATCTCTCAAACATCAGCAAGGCTTTTTACGGTAACCCGAACCAATACCCGAAAATTGCCCAGGCTAATAACATTGCCAATCCAGATAAGATCCAGGTAGGCCAACAGCTGAAAATCCCGGCGGCCTGAGGCAGGCCTGCGAAAGCGGCTGAATACCGCAAGTTCAGCCGCTCTCCTGGCCCAAAAATACGCCCTTGACGTGGGTCTAAATTTCTGTATATTCTCTTAAGTTCCTGGCACGACCGTCCTGGAGAACTTCCGCTACATCCGGATCCCTGAAACTAAGAAACTTTCGGACTTTGTGCGGCATCTATTAGGAGTAGCCGGAGTTTTCCCGTTCAACCCATTTAAATGAGCTACTTACGGGCTCTGCCGGGATTGCCCTGGCGCTATTTTCCCAGGCTTTAAGGATTCAGGAGAAAAGCAAGATGAAGCGTTCTGATCGCGTCTTTGATGCTTTACATACTTTGCGGAATCGTTATATGCTCTGCCAGCTTGCTTCCAAGGCTACCCGCAAGTTCCACAAACCCAACACCCGAATTCAGGAAACCATGAACGAGGTGCTGGAGCGGATCGCCAGTTCGGAGCGGCAATCGATTTTGGCCGAGCCGGAGAACGTTAACGAGGCACAACGGCGGGCTGCCTGATTCAGTCCCGCCGCCTGTCCCCCAGGCACACTTCTCTTTCGCGATCCCCCTCTTGAAAATTCCCTTCGCAGGTGAGCGATGACCATTGCAGAACTCAAAGAAAAGAATATTACCGAGCTGACCAAGATCGCCCGATCTCTGGATCTGCCCGGGGCCAGCGGCCTGCGCAAACAGGACCTTATTTTCAAGATCCTGCAGGCGCAGAGCGAAAAGGAAGGCCACATTTTTGCCGAGGGCGTGCTCGAAATCCTTCCCGACGGCTACGGCTTCCTACGCTCGCCGGATTACAACTACCTGCCTGGGCCGGACGATATTTACGTCTCGCCTTCCCAGATTCGCAAATTCGATCTGAAGACGGGAGACACCATCAGTGGGCAGGTCCGCCCGCCGCATGAGGGCGAAAAGTATTTCGCGCTGGTGAAGATTGAAGCCGTGAACTTCGAGTCTCCCGATGAAGCGCGTAACAAGATCCTGTTCGACAATCTGACCCCGCTTTATCCGCAGGAAAGAGTCAAACTTGAGACCGTCCGTGAGAACATCAGCGCGCGCGTTATGGACCTTCTGACGCCGCTCGGCAAAGGACAGCGCGGCCTCATCGTTTCGCCTCCGCGTGCCGGCAAGACCATGCTGCTGCAGAATGTGGCGAACTCCATTACAGCCAACCATCCCGAAGTCGTGTTGATGGTGCTGCTTATTGACGAGCGTCCGGAAGAAGTTACCGACATGCAGCGCTCCGTCAAAGGCGAAGTTATTTCTTCTACTTTCGATGAGCCGGCCGCGCGCCATGTCCAGGTCGCCGAGATGGTGATCGAAAAGGCGAAAAGATTAGTCGAGCACAAGCGGGACGTCGTCATTCTGCTTGACTCCATCACACGTCTGGCTCGTGCCTACAACACCATCGTGCCCCCCAGCGGCAAGGTGCTTTCGGGCGGCGTTGACTCAAACGCACTCCAACGTCCGAAGCGGTTCTTTGGTTCCGCTCGAAACATTGAAGAGGGCGGTTCGCTGACCATCATCGCCACTGCGCTGATCGACACCGGTTCACGCATGGACGATGTGATCTTTGAAGAGTTCAAAGGCACCGGCAACAGCGAAATCATTCTGGAGCGCAAGTTGGTCGACAAGCGCACTTTCCCGGCCATTGATATTCAACGCTCGGGTACGCGAAAAGAAGAGTTGCTGATTCCCAAGGAAGACCTTTCGCGAATCTGGGTTTTACGGAAAGTGCTGAACCCGCTCTCCCCGGTGGAAGCGATGGAACTACTGATCGACAAGCTCAGTAAGACCCGATCGAATGGCGAGTTCCTGGCCAACATGAGCTCGTTGTAAAACAGGAGACAGGAAAGAGAATTGATGGAGGTCGGGCGTCCTCGCCCGGCTTTTGCTTGCTTCAAGGCAATCGCCGCGCCGGGCGTACGCCCCGCCTACATTGCAACTGGAATTACGACCCCGTTCCCTGATCCACCACATACAGCTTTCCCGGCCCGGCTGTCTGCACGTTATTGTTCTGAAAGTTATCCTTGATCCGGTGCCGCAGCTCGCGGCTGATCGCATACTGCTTGTTTGGCAGCGTCTTGATCAGCATCAGGTACTCAGCTTCGCCATTGCCTACGCGATCAATTCCCGGCACCTGGATGTCTCCCACGATATCCTGGCTGAATTGCGGATCGTGTCTTAACCCCTCGCCCACCTCCCGCAACAGCTTCACAATGCGATCGCTGTTTTCGCTGTAAGCAACCACCACCCGCATGGTCAGTTGCGACCAGTCGCGAGTCGCGTTCGACACGATGCTGATCTGACTGTTGGGGACAGTATGCAGTGTGCCGTCGTCATCTCGCAAAATCGTAGTTCGTAGGGTCATGCTTTCGACTACGCCCTTCACACCTGCGACGCGGATCGAGTCTCCTATGTCGTACTGGTCATCAATCAGGATCAGAAATCCGTTGATGAAGTCCTTGACCAGGGTCTGCGCGCCAAAGCCGATGGCCAGGCCGGCCACTCCCGCACTTGCCAGCAGGGGACGAAGATCGAGATTGAACAGAGGCAGCGCCTGTAACAGCGCCCAGAATCCGATCACAAACACGCCTACACTGGTGATGACGGCGGCCAGCGTGCGCACCTGCTGCGCCCGCAACTGATGCGGCAATTTGTTTTCCTGCACTTCGGCAATCCGCCGGACAACTGCTCGCCATACCCTGATCAGGATGAAAGCAGCAAGCAGGATGATCGCGAGCTTGGGCGCGCTATGGCGCAGGAAGTTAGTCATGTCTCCGCCCCAGTCGCGTACCAGGGCCGGCAATTTGTCTGCTTCGAAGATCGCAGCTGTCATGAATTTGACCGGATTATAGCAATCCATTGTTTTCAGCATCGAAACGTATAATGCCGAGGATAATCGAGGTCTAAAGAACGTGAAGCTCGTACCGATTTGTTGCTTGATACTCATCCTTCATGCCGCCTTTCCAATTCGGGCACAGGTGCCGCATCCCCCTGCTCCGGAGGACCAGCGGCCAACTCCAGCAGACGATGCCCGCGTCAAGATGGAAAAAGATATGGCCAAGAAGGCAAACCAGCAACGCCAGGCCGATCTGAAACGCGATACCGAGAAGTTGTTCAAGCTCGCGAGCGAACTGAAAGACTACGTCGACAAGACAAATGAGAACGTCCTCTCGCTTGATGTCTTGAAAAAAGCCGAAGAGATAGAAAAACTCGCCCACAGCGTGAAAGAGAAGATGAAAGGCAGCGGCGCCTTTGTTGCGCCCTAGCCGGTTCTATACCTGATCTATACCTGATCTATACCTGCTTTAGTCCGCCAGCAATCTGCCTGTTTGAGACAGCCGATTGCTCTCCTCCAATTCGCCACCGAGTTGCAACTAGTTGCACCAGCGCTGATACAGAAAATATCAACATGTCTTGACGTGGATTCGGAGCAAAAACTACCATAACTAAGTTCCTCATACTGCAACCGAGTTGCAATAAGATTGGACATGAAAAGATATCAACAACTCATGCTGTTGCTGCTCCTCTCGGCAGTTCCACTGCTCGCGCAAGAGCGCCCTTACTTCGTGACCTATTCGCACGACATGGAGGAACCCGGCAACCTGGAGATTGAGATTATGAGTGCTGTTGGCACTCCCGCTCCCGGAAGCCGGTTTATCGGTTCCAGTATGGAATTTGAATATGGCGTAAAAGCCTGGTGGACTACCGAGTTTTACCTGAA
The DNA here is from genome assembly GCA_003224855.1 of Acidobacteriota bacterium. Lineage (GTDB taxonomy): Bacteria > Acidobacteriota > Terriglobia > Terriglobales > Acidobacteriaceae > Gp1-AA142. The sequence goes on from QHZY01000145.1 coordinate 18,177, forward strand.
TGGACAATCCACCCAGAATGACAGCACAATTTTTACCGGCATCCGCTGGGAGAACCGCTTCCGGCCGTTAATGCGTGAGCACTGGATTAATCCAGTCCTCTACGTTGAATACGAAAATACCGCGGCCGACAAAACTATACGGGAAGTCGTGGGTCACGACGGCAAGGCCGACTTCCTGGAGCAAAACGGCGAAGCCCGCCAGGAGACCGAGCGTGAATTCGAGTTCAAGCTTATTCTGGGCAGCAATTTCAAAGGCTGGAACATAAGCGAAAATATTATTGCCGTGAAGAGTATTTACAACGATCCGTGGGAGTTTGGCTATGCCCTCGGTGCCGCTCGTCCATTGGCATTGGTAGCGGGTGCCAAACCATGCAGCTTCTGTCGTGAAAAGTTTGCCGCTGGGGTTGAAATGTACGGCGGTCTTGGAGATCGTCACAGTTTCGGCCTGAATCAGACTGCTCAATATCTTGGGCCAACGCTCAACTGGACCGCTCCCAACGGAACCACTCTTTCTTTTTCCCCGCAGTTCGGTTTAAACGATTACAGCATTCCACGTATTTATCGCTTCGGGATCAGCTATGAAGTGAATCAGCTGTTCGGTCATCTCAACTTTCGCAGAGGCGGAAAGCCATGATTCGGGTCTTCATTTTTCTGATGGTTGCATTCGCCTCTTGTGCTGCCGCCGAGGCGGACGGTTCCTGGATGAAAAAGGTGCCGCCACGGGACCATGAACGCGCAAGCCCCTTTCACGAACAATCGGAAGCCGTGGCCGCAGGGAAAAGGCTTTTTGGAGCTCATTGTGCTTCCTGCCACGGTGAAAATGCTGAAGGCAAGAAGAAAAAACCTGCTCTCACCAGCGAGCGGGTTCAGCAGCAAGCCACGGAAGGCGATATCCACTGGCTATTGGTGAACGGCAACATGGGGCGCGGCATGCCTTCCTGGGCGAAACTTCCCGATCCTCAACTGTGGCAGTTGATCGCGTACATTAAATCACTGCACTGATTGATCTTTTCCTGGCCTTTATCAATACGCTTTCGATGTAGAATGCTGGCCCTGACTCAGGCAGGAATAGTTTTAGCGAGCCAAAAATGACCGCCAACAGCGCCCCCGCAACTGCGATTGAGGAAATTGATGTTTTGTGGATCACGGCCGGTCTTGGCTGCGATGGCGACACCATCGCCATGACCGCGGCCACGCAGCCGAGTATCGAGGATATCCTTTCAGGCGGAATCCCCTGGATTCCTAAAGTCAATCTTCACAATCCCTTTCTAGCTCCCGAAAACGGCGACGATTTCCTCAAGCGATTTCATCAGGCGGCGGAAGGGAAGTTGGGTCCATTCATTTTGGTGGTCGAAGGTTCCATTCCGAATGAGGCTAATAAAGAAGAAGGCTATTGGGCATCACTTGGAACGGATATGGCCACCGGCCAGCCAATTACAACTTGCGAATGGATCGATCGGCTCGCTCCGAATGCTTGGGCGCTGATTGCGGCCGGAACCTGCGCAGCTTACGGAGGAATTCATGCCATGGAAGGCAACCCCACCGGTTGCATGGGCATTCTGGACTATTTAGGGGAGGACTGGAAATCCTCGGCCGGGATTTCTATCGTGTGTGTTCCGGGCTGTCCAGTACAACCGGACAACTTTACCGAAACTTTGCTTTATCTTTTGCAGATGGCGGCGGCGCGCGCGCCCATGATTCCACTGGACGAAGTGGGCCGCCCAACCTGGCTGTTCGGAGCGACCGTCCACGAAGGTTGCGATCGCGGCGGCTACTACGAGCAGGCACAATTCGCCCAGGAATATGGATCCCCGCAGTGTATCGTCAAGCTCGGTTGCTGGGGGCCGGTCGTACAATGCAATGTAGGTAAGCGGGGCTGGATGAACGGCATTGGCGGCTGCCCCAACGTGGGCGGCATTTGCATCGGATGCACCATGCCTGGCTTTCCGGACAAGTTCATGCCTTTTATGAACCAGCCGCCGGGCTCGCTACTGTCATCGAGCGCGGTCCAAACCTACGGACGCGCAATCCATGCGCTTCGTCGCTTCACTCAGGCTTCATTGAACAAGGAACCGCATTGGCGGCGGCGTAGTTTGAAGTCCAGCGAAAGCTGACTAGTTTATGAAGTTGGAAATCCCCGCCGATGCCGAAGCAGTGCTGGCTGACCTGGCCAGCGTGTTTCAGGCCCAGGCACATGATTTCGCCTCTCCCGAGGATCCCAGCGAAGCCGAGCTTCCCAACGTGGAAGCAAAATACCGGGCCCTGCTGGAACAGGCGGAGATGTTCCTCTCCGGAAAGCCGCTGCGATCAGCTTACCGTGTGATGGCGCGTGATGGCCGGGTGATCTGGTTCCATTGCGACGCGAAGATGATGCGTCATCGCGATGGCCGTCCCTGGTTCATTCATGGGATTGCGTTCGATATCACCGATCTTAAAGAGACCGAGCGCGAATTGCAGGAGGAGCGCAACGTACTCTCTGCCCTGCTGGATACGGTCGGCGCTCTGGTGGTAGTACTCGATCCGGAAGGCCGCATCATGCGATTTAACCGTGCGTGTGAAACGGTAACCGGCTATGACTTTGCAGAAGTGGAAGGCCGGTACGTATGGGACCTTTTCATACGGGCGGAAGAGGCGGGCGAGCTGAAAACCATGCTCAAATATGTCAGCTCGACGGATGCTGCGAAAGAATATGAGAGCCAGTGGATTACTCGCGACGGCAGCACGCGGCTGATCTCGTGGTCAAGTACGGCGCTACCTGGGCCCCAAGGAAATCCCGCTTACATCATCGCCACAGGCATTGACATCACCGAACGCAAACATCTGGAAAAGAAAATCCTGGAAGTCAGCGCGCGTGAGCAACGCAGGATCGGGCAGGACCTGCATGATGGTCTGGGCCAGCATTTGACCGGCATTGCCTTCATGAGCAAAGTTCAGCAACAGAAGCTCTCCGAGAAGGCGCTTCCTGAGGCCGCTGACGCCGCCAAGATTGTTCGTCTGGTGAATGAGGCTATTCACAAAACTCGAGAGCTGGCGCGCGGCCTGCTACCTGTTATGTCCGACGCCCATGGATTGATGTCGGCTCTGCAGCAGGGTGCCGCCGAAGTTCGCGAGGTGTTCGGCGTTGATTGCCGGTTCCAGTGTGATCCGCCTGTCCAGATTAATGATATCGACCTGGGAACCCACCTTTACCACATAGCGCAAGAGGCGATGAACAATGCCATCCGGCACGGCAAGGCGCGTACAATTCGTGTCGCACTGCGAGCCGCCGAGAGTCAGGGCGAGTTGACGGTGGCAGATGATGGGCAGGGAATGCCCGCAGTCATGGAGAATTCCGGCATGGGCCTTCAGATCATGAACTATCGTGCACGTATGATCGGTGGCTCGCTTGAGATCGGTCCTGCAGCTGAGGCGGGCACGGTGGTGCAATGCATTTTTCCGATTAAGAAGCTCCAGAGAGAGGTTGCAGCATGACTGATCTGATGGCGACCGCAACTGCTAGGAGCAAAGTCTTTGTCGTTGACGATCACCCGATCGTTCGCCAAGGCCTGGCCTTACTGATCAACCAGCAGCCCGATCTGGTTGTATGTGGGGAAGCGGAAGAAGCTCAG
>QHZY01000146.1 GCA_003224855.1 Acidobacteriota bacterium
GGGTTGCGCGCAGGTGGAAAGCGCAGCCGCCGGTGCGGTTACGATGGCAAAAGGAGATGCCGTGGTGATTCCGGCTGCGGTCCGCGACTACCGTGTGCGGCCCCAGTGGTCTACCAGATTTCTTATGGCAAGCGTCCCGTCGGCATCAACCACGGAACCGCAGGTCACACTTTAGTACGAAACCGTCTCAGCAAAGTGGCAGAGAAAAAACACAGCTTTTATCCGGTCATTCTGGCGGGTGGGCGCGGCACGCGTTTCTGGCCGCTCAGCCGCAAGCGCCGCGCCAAGCAGCTGCTCGCGCTGGATGGCAAGCAAACCATGATCCAGCAGACAGTAGCGCGCCTGCTTTCGCTGGCACCAGCAAGCCGCTTTTGGATAATCAGCAATGGCGACTTGCAGAAAGAAATCAATCGGCAGCTGCCGCGTATACCCAAAGCGCAAGTGCTTGCCGAGCCTGTCGGGCGGAATACCGCGCCGGCCATCGGCCTGGCTGCATTCATTCTACAGCGCATCGATCCGGACGCCGTGCTGGGCTTATTTTCTTCCGACCACGTGATCCGTGATGAACACCGTTTCCGGCAGACGTTGCAGCAGGCAATTGAAATGGCTGGCGCGGGCCAGAACATTGTAGTGATTGGAATTCGGCCCACCCGCCCGGAAACGGGCTATGGGTACATCGAAGCTGCACGAGGGGCTGACGGCCAAGTGCTGCGGGTGAGGCGGTTTACCGAGAAACCCGATGCCGAGCGCGCGGCCGCTTTTCTGGGATCCGGGGATTATTTCTGGAACAGCGGCATGTTTTTGTGGAGCGCACGAACCTTAACCGAAGCACTTCGCGAGCACCTGCCAAAGACCGCGCAGATTCTGGAGCGGATTGCAGCAGATTTCGGGACGCGCAAATTTACCGAGAGCTTCAGCAGGTTGTATCCGAAGTGTGAAAACATCAGTGTCGATTACGCAGTACTCGAGCCCAGATCGGCCAAGGGCGAGCAGAACTCGAACATCTTCTGCATTCCGGCGGAGTTTGGGTGGAACGACCTGGGCTCATGGACGGCCTTGCACGAACACCATGCCGGCAAGCAGCCGGCGGAGAACAACAATCTGATCGCAGGGCAGGGATCGTTCATGCTCGACGCCGAAGGAAACTACTTTCATGCGCCAGGTAAATTTGTAGCGGCCATTGGAGTAAGCAACCTGGTGGTTGTCGAGACTGACGACGCGTTGCTGATCACCACCCGCGAGCGCTCACAGGATGTCGGCAAAGTCGTTAAATATCTTGACCAGAGAAAATTGCAACGCCTGGTTTAAAGAAGACTGGTTTAAAGAAGAATGGTTTAAAGAAGAACGCTTTAAAGAAGAACTTAAGAAAGACAGATTCCCGATGGGCAATCAGAAAGCGATCAAGTTCGGTACCGATGGATGGCGCGGAATCATTGCCGATGATTTCACCTATGAAAATGTGCACCGGGTTGCGGGCGCAATCGCCTCCTACGTTGTGAAGCATGAAAACCCAACGGGCGGTGTGGTGGTTGGATACGACACGCGATTTGCTTCACAGCCAATTGCGCGCCTGGCCGCCGAGGTCATTGCCGGCGCGGGGATCCCGGTGATTTTCGCCAGCGATTACTCGCCTACTCCTGCCATCTCTTACGCGGTCAAGAAAAGAAATGCTGCTGGCGGGGTGATGATCACGTCAAGCCACAATCCCTGGAACTGGAACGGAGTTAAGTTCAAAGCCAAATTCGGAGGTTCGGCGACTCCGGCCATTATGAAAGTGATCGAACAGGAACTTAGCGCCGGCGCGATGCCAAGCGGCAAGAAGGCGGCTATACAAGAGATTGATTTGAAGCCGGATTACGTACGTGCCATCTGCGGGTTCGCCGATCTTGATCTCATTGCCAAGGCAAAACTCAAGCTCGTGGTTGATTCCATGTACGGTTCCGGCCGTGGGGTTCTCAGCTCGATTTTCAGGGACTATGGAATCGAACACATTGCGATCCGGGAGGAACTGAACCCTCTGTTCCCGGGAATCAATCCCGAGCCGATCGAGCCACACGTTGCACTTCTGCAAAAAACCGTAACGGCTGAGAAAGGCGATGCGGGTTTGGCGACCGATGGTGACGCTGACCGCATCGGTGCCGTGGCTGAAGACGGAACATTCGTTGATTCGCACAAAATCTTCTCAGTACTGCTTCGCTGGCTGTTGGAACGCAAACGGTGGCCGGGAGAAGTAGTGCGGGCTTTTAATACTACCCGCATGGTCGACCGCATCTCGGCCAAATTCGGACGCAAAGTGAACGAGTGTCCTATCGGCTTCAAGCACATTGCCGATCTGATGATGGACCGCGAGATCGCGATCGGCGGAGAAGAATCGGGCGGAATCGGCTATTCACGCTTTCTGCCGGAACGCGACGGCGTCCTGAATTGCCTGCTGCTGGCCAATGTCATGGCAGAAGAGGGCAAGCCCCTGGGAGAATTGGTAGCTGATCTGCAGAAAGAGTACGGGCGCCACTTTTATGGCCGGCGAGATCTGCACATTGCCGATGACGTAAAGCAGAGCGCAATTCAGCGTGCGCGTTCGGACCAGACTCATAAATTGGGAAAGTACGCGGTGCTGAGCAAGGGCAACATGGACGGAATCAAATTCTTTCTAGACGCGCCCCGGCCTGACAATGGCGCTGAACCCTGGGTCTTATTCCGAGCGTCGGGAACCGAGCCTCTGCTTCGCATCTACGCCGAGGCGGCTTCACCGGAATTAGTGGCCGAGATCCTCGCTACCGCCGAAGGGTTCGCAACCGGCAGCTAACACCGGGTACCGAAGACGAGGCAGTTCATAGCACTTCCGCAACTCGTCCAAAGTAAAGAGACTCTATAAAATCATTATTGGAAGATGAGTTCAACCCCGGCCATCAATCAAAATCCGCCAGATTCGCCCAATGCGCGCCGCTACAATCGCATACGGCGATGGATTGGCATTATCGATTTCATTCTCGGATTGGTGGTACTCACGGTGCTTCTCGGGACGGGTTGGAGCGGCAACCTGCGCGACCTGGCCTACCAGGGAGCGTTTCAAAACTACACACTGGCGGTCTTTCTATATGTACTCATGCTGCTTGTCTTGGGCAAGGTTTTGGGCTTGGGGTTGGACTACTACGGATTTCGACTTGAACGCCGCTTCCAGCTATCGAATCAGCGCCTGCGCGCCTGGGCGGCAGACGAAGCTAAGGGATTTCTGGTTTCGCTGGTGATTGCTACCATCCTGGCGGAGTTGCTTTACTTCATTATTCGCCACTCGGCGCAGTACTGGTGGTTGGTTGCCTGGATCAGCTTTCTGGGGCTGTTCATTCTGCTGGCTCAACTCGCCCCCGTGGTTCTGTTCCCGATCTTCTACAAATTCGCTCCGCTTGAAAATGAGGACCTGAAGGCGAGGTTAGTGCGCCTGAGCGAGCGGGCGGGGACACGAGTGAGGGGCGTCTACCAATGGAAGCTGTCGGAAAAGAGTAAGAAGGCGAATGCTGCTCTTACGGGCTTAGGCAATACCCGGCGGATTATCGTGGCTGACACTCTGCTCGACAACTATTCGCCGGAAGAGATTGAAGCCGTACTGGCGCACGAGCTTGGGCACCATGTGCATCGCCACATTCTTAAAAGTATAGGGGTGCAGGCGGGGCTGACTTTATTCGGATTCTGGGCTGCCAACTGGGTGCTTCACTACGCTGTTGACCGCCTGCATATGTTTGAAACCCTGTCTGATTTTGCCAATCTGCCGCTGCTCGCTCTGGTGACCACCGTACTTTCGTTTATGGTATTGCCCGTCCTGAACGCTTATTCGCGGTTCAACGAACGCCAGGCCGACCGCTACGCGTTCCGTTCCATTCCTAGCGTAGAGCCGTTTATTTCTTCCATGAACAAACTCGCCCAACAAAATCTGGCGGAACGGTCACCTTCACGCCTGGTGGAATGGTTCTTTTACTCGCATCCTTCCGTTTCGCGCCGGGTGGCCGCAGCCGCCGCCTGGGCGAAACGCTAACCCTGTTCGTTTAGAACCTGCTGCACTCTAAGCACGTCTTCTTCTGTGTCCACGCCAATACTGTCAAACAGAGTTTCCGCAAGGTAGATCGGAATCCCATTCTCGAGAAAGCGCAACTGCTCGAGCCGCTCGCTTTTGTCCAATGTCGAGCCCGGAAGCAAAACAAAGCGGTCCAAAGCAGATTTTCGATAAGCGTAAAAACCGAGATGTTTGTAGTACCTGGTGTCGGCCCCATCCCGGTTATAAGGAATGGCGGCACGCGAGAAATATAAAGCGCGCCCGTCGCGATCGGTCACAACTTTCACGGCATTCGGATTGCCGATTTCGGCGGCAGCAGCCGGCGTTTTAAGAGTGCCAACTTCGACATGCGGCAGCTTCATCAGTTCGACCAGAGCCGCTATGTGCTCCGGGCGCGTCATCGGTTCATCACCTTGGACGTTGATGTAGACGTCTGCGCTGATGGCTTGCGCAACTTCGTGCACGCGCTCGGTGCCGCTGCTGTGCGCTTCGGCTGTCATGCACGCAGCCCAGCCGGCGCCCTCACACACCCGCAATATTTCGGTGGAATCGGTAGCAATGATCACGTCGGCCAGCAACGGGGACGAACGCACCGCCTGGTACACTCGCCCGATCAGCGGCAGCCCGCCAATTTCTCGCAGCATCTTTCGAGGCAGTCGAGTCGACCCCAGGCGGGCGGGTATGATGGCAACTATCTTCACAGAATCAAGTGTAGCGGGCAGGACAAACAATCGCCGGAAATCGCCAAAACCGCCTCAAAACCGGCAATTTTCACACCCCGAAACCGCTGACATCCGTACCATAAAGTTATATACTTCGTTACTCACGCGTTACCATGTCTCGCGTTGGGCCCGTGTACCCGGAAATCTTTTGTAAAGCTTCCATCGCGGCACAGGGCCGAAGGTAACCGTATGGATGAGCTTTCGAGAGGCCGGCCGCCCGATGAATCCCCCGAGCCGGGGGGCGCGGGAATTCGCACTCCCAATCCTGGCGAAAGCTCCTCTTCAGGAATCAATTCCTCCGATTCTCCAACCTTGATCGACGTTCCGCGGCGCCCTGCGCAAACTTCGGACTCGCCGACATTGGTTGACTTAGGCGGTAATACACCGTGGGACGCACCCACGATGATTGGTACGCCACCGCCCACCTCCGGTGTCGCTCCTTCGCCGACGCGCTCGTCGCCCAGCATGCATGGCGCCTATCAGACCCTGTTGGCGGCAGGAACCATTCTGGCGCAGCGCTACGAGATCGTGCAGACGCTCGGTGAAGGTGGAATGGGGGCCGTCTACAAGGCGCGCGACACGGCATTAAATCGCATGGTCGCATTAAAAGTGATCCGGCCCGATCTTGCCAGCAATCCTGCCATTATCGAGCGCTTCAAGCAGGAGCTCTTGCTCGCGCACCAGGTCACCCATAAAAACGTAATCCGCATTTACGATCTGGGCGAATCGGAAGGCCTGAAGTTCATCACCATGGAGTTTATTGAGGGTGATGATCTGCGCTCGCTCATCAATCAGAAACAGAAACTGACCCCGGCTGAAGCTACCGAGATCATGGAACAGGTCTGCCGGGCGCTGGATGCCGCGCACAGCGCCGGCATCATCCATCGGGATCTGAAACCACAGAACATCATGCGCGACAAGACTGGCCGCATCCTGGTGATGGACTTCGGGCTGGCGCGCACGCTCGAAGGCGACGGAATGACCCAGACCGGCGCCCTGGTTGGCACCATGGATTACATGTCCCCCGAGCAGGCGCTCGGCAAGGACCTTGATCAGCGATCAGATCTGTTCGCGCTCGGCCTCATCTTTTACGAATTGCTGACCGGCAAAATGCCCTACAAGGCCGACAGCGTTGTTGCCAGCCTGCTGAAGCGCACCCAGGAGCGCGCAGCCCCGGTCTCTTCGCATGACGCCTCTATCCCTCCCGCGCTCAGCAGTATCGTCAGCAAGTGCCTGGAGACGGACGTCAATCTGCGCTACCAAAGCTCTGCCGAGATTCTTGCAGACCTCAACGCGTGGCAAGGTGGACATGCTGCAGCAACGTTGCAATTCCCGGCCAGTTCGCGTCCCTGGGGACAAACCATTCCGTGGCACTGGCTAGGCGGTTTTGCGGCGGTGATTGTGGTCATGGTGGCCGGCTTCATGCTGCGCGGAAAATTTGCCAGCGCCCCGGTGGCCGCGAACAAATCGGTCTCAGTGCTGGTGGCAGATTTCACGAATCACACCGGTGACCCGAT
>QHZY01000148.1 GCA_003224855.1 Acidobacteriota bacterium
GATGATCTTTTGCGCAATGGCTTCAGCGCGCGGAATCAACTCCGCGGGCGCGACCACTTCATTCACCAGCCCAATCCGATGCGCTTCCTGCGCGTTGATCATCTCGCCGCTCAGCACCAGTTGCATCGCGATTCCCTTCCCTACTAGGCGCGGCAATCGCTGAGTTCCGCCATAGCCTGGAATGATCCCGAGTTTTACCTCCGGCTGGCCGAGCTTCGCATTTTCACTTGCCAGGCGCATAGTGCAGGCCATGGCGATCTCGCATCCGCCGCCCAGAGCGAAGCCGTTGATGCAGGCGATCACCGGCTTGCCCAGGTTCTCGATCAGGTTGAGTACATTCTGTCCGCGGTGGGTGTACTCTTTGCCGTGAACTGCGTCATGCTGAGCCAGTTCAGCGATGTCGGCACCGGCGATAAACGCTTTCTCCCCCGCACCGGTCAGAATGACGACGCGGATTTCAGCGTCGTTTTTGATCTCGTGAAATGCCGCCCGTAGTTCGTCCATGGTCGCCATGTTGAGCGCGTTCAGCACTTTTGGCCGGTTCACGGTTACGTAGGCGATGCGGTTTTTCTTTTCAAACAGGATGTTGGAGAAGGTCATGCGATTCTCGCGTGGTAAGAAGTCAAACTCGAAAACGTTTCATTGTACGTGAATTGCTTTTGAGTGATGAGAGGATGATAAACTTTACTGCACGCGCCCGTAGCTCAGCTGGATAGAGCGGCAGCCTCCGGAGCTGTAGGTCGGGAGTTCGAATCTCTCCGGGCGCGCCATCCTTAACCCGCCTTTTTTGCTCCAAAAAAGAATCCCGCCAGAACAATGTTCCAGCAGGATCTGGCGACAGAAAGCTCGACTTACTTCTGGGCTTGGGTTGATGGGCTCTTCGATTGGTTCTTCGAAGCAACGGTTTTTGCCTGGGTCAAGTGCTCCTGCAAAGTAGGCAAAGTCTGTGACGCGAAATTCTTGATCTCGGAATCTTTGCCCGACTTGCTTTCATGCTGAAATTCAGAAACGTCCTTGGTGTGGTCCTTCACCATGTCCTGCATGTATGAACGATCGAACTGTTCGCCTGAAAGTTTCGACAAGCGCTCTTTGGTGGCCTTGTCCTTCGCGTTCAGTTCGGAAGGTACATCGATTCCCTTGGAGCTGGCGAGCTGCTTGAGTTGATCGTTTGCCTTGCTGTGATCATCCACCATTCGCTGTCCGAACTTTTTCACATCATCGCTGGATGCTTTCTCGGCTGCCAGTTGACCGAGCTCAACTTCCGCCATCCCGCCCTGCGCCGCATTCTCAACGAATTTTTTATCGGCCGCGCTCACCGCTGACTTCGACATGTTGCCGGCGGTCATACCTGCGCCACTCTGGTCTGAGCTGCTGGACTGCGCAGCCCCGGCCACCACCAGTCCCGTGCACAAAACCATTGCCAACATTAACGATTTAAGCATTTCTATTCTCCTGAATGCTGAATAAAGTCGGCAAATAGGATGCCGATTTGCAAAGGAAGTTTGGCGGGCCTGCCCGGTCAATCGTGAGCAGAATTCTAAAGTGATTCCGGTATGTGCCGATCAGACACTCAGTTCAGGAAATCACACCCACAAGTCAGGAGGCGGCCCTATGTCATTGGCTGGGATTCAAACCACCAACATCCTCCCATTCAGCGCTCGGCAGCATCTTTCATCAGCGCGCGCAAGACGTAAGGCAGCTCGGCCAGGCATAGCAGACTGGTCGCTGATTCCGCTTTTTGTTTCTCGCCACAGTCTCGCTTAATCCCGACCTCTCATCGTTTCGCGCTGCCTATCACCCGGCGGCAGAGGCCAGCCCACTTGGAGTATGCTGGCCTCTAAAATGAGGATCTGATGAGCGCACTTCTGCTGGCATTCGGGATTGGCGTTGTCGCTGGTTTGCGGTCGATGACCGCTCCTGCTGTGGTCGCCTGGGGAGCGCGCCTTGGCTGGCTGAAGCTTGCCGGAACCTCACTCGCCTTCATGAGTTCACCGTGGGTAGTGGGTTTCTTGACCCTGGGCGCCCTGGGGGAATTCGTAGCCGACCTGTTGCCCAAAACACCAGCCAGAACCGCCCCCGGACCGCTGATTGCCCGCATAGTGATGGGAGGATTGACTGGCGCTTGCCTCACCCTCGCGGGTGGCAGCTCTGCTGTTATCGGTGCGATTCTCGGAGCCATTGGAGCGGTTGTTGGCGCCTACGCTGGCTACCACGCCCGAGCGGGCCTGGTAGGCGCGTTGCGCGCTCCTGATCTCGCCATAGCGATTCCTGAAGACCTGGTCGCGATCGGGCTGGGTCTGTTACTTATCTCGCGATTCTGAATCCACAGCCGACATATGACCACCCCACAGAAATATAGAGCGATCATCATCGGTTCCGGACAAGCCGGGACGCCGCTTTCCACGGCCCTGGGTCAGGCCGGTTGGAAGACTGCACTGATCGAGCGCGAACATGTCGGCGGAACCTGCATCAATGAAGGTTGCACGCCCACCAAAACCATGGTGGCGAGCGGACGGGTGGCTTATCTCGCCGCTCGCGCCACTGATTACGGGGTTCGTACCGGAAACATCAGCATCGATTTTGGAAGAGTTCGCCAGCGCAAGCGCGATGTCGTAAACAGCTTTCGCAATGGCAGCCAATCGCGGATTGAGAAGACTCCAAATGTTGATCTCGTATTCGGTGAAGCCCGATTTACCGGGCCCAACACCGTTGAGGTCCGCCAGAAAGACGGAACCACTCGCTCTCTGACCGCCGACACAATATTCATCAATGCCGGTACTCGCGCCGCCCTTCCTGAAATTGAAGGGCTTCGCGACGTATCGTTTCTAAATAATGCATCCATCATGGAACTGGATTCGGTTCCCGAGCACCTGGTCATTCTGGGCGGCGGATACATCGGCCTGGAATTCGGGCAGCTGTTTCGTCGCTTCGGCGCTCGCGTCACCATCATTCAATCGGGGCAGCAGTTACTGGTGCGCGAAGACCGTGACATAGCAGAAGAAGTAACCAAAATTCTGAGGCAGGATGGGGTGGAAGTGCTGCTCAATGCTGAGACGCGGCGCATTCGCGGTTCGAACGGCAGCATCCAGGTTGAGCTTCAGCACCAAGGCAGTACGCGATCGATCTCCGGATCACACCTGTTGATCGCGATCGGAAGGTGTCCAAACTCCGATACATTGAACCTTTCAGCAGCCGGCATCCAGACCGACAAAAAAGGCTTTATCAACGTAAACGAACGCTTAGAGACGAACGTGGCGGGAGTTTACGCGCTGGGAGACATCAAGGGTGGGCCTGCTTTTACTCATATTTCGTACGATGACTTTCGAATCATCCGCGCCAATCTACTGGAAAACAAATCGGCAACCACCAGGGAAAGGCTCGTGCCCTATGTCGTGTTCATCGATCCGCAATTAGGCCGAGTGGGAATCACCGAAACCGAGGCTCGCGCTCAACAGCGCAATCTCCGGGTCGCGAAGCTGCCGATGAGTTCAGTGGCGCGCGCGATTGAGGTGGATGAGACCCGCGGCTTCATAAAGGCGATTGTCGATGCCGGCACCAATCAGATTCTGGGAGTCTCGGTGCTCGGAATAGAAGGCGGAGAACTGATGGCGGTTTTCCAGATGGCAATGGTGGGAAAACTTCCTTATACGGCGCTGCGCGATGGAATCTTTGCGCATCCCACCTTGGCGGAAGCATTGAATAACCTGTTTACCGCGATGGAAAAACAATAGCTGCCTTGACCATCGGGAAAAACTTCAGTCCTGATCGAGATACTCTTCCGGAACATCGTCTTCCGGCACTTCACGAGTGCGTACCTCTTTGGTGTCGGAGTTGTGGGCCTCTTCAACGCCCGAGACTACGCCGGCCTCAAAGGCATTGCCTTCCTCCAGCAACTCGTCCACGCTCTCTGAATCTACCGTCTCAGCGCGCGACAGCCGCTGAAGATCTCCGGCTTCTGTATCGGGAAAATCGTTTGACCGCCGGGCTCGGGATGGTGAAGTATTGGCGCGACGTCGCGATGGCCGGGCCGAAGAACGGCTGCGAGCTTTCTTCGCCACCGGCTTCTTCTTTGCGGGAGCGCGCGATGATTTCTTTTTGGCTGGCTTGCGGGTCGGCTTCTTTCTTCCTTTGGCCGCAGTTTTCACGTTCTTTTTGCTGGATCGCTTTCTGGTCATAGATGCGAAGTTTACCACCAGCTGTGGATCAGAAGAATCGATTTACCGGCGTAAGCCGCCTGTTCTTTTATCATGAACTCGGTGCTTTTATTGCAGAGCTTATTCTCGAGTTTCTCCCCAGAGGAAATAATCCATGAACTTCCTGCTGAGAACCGATAGCTACAAATTTACGCACTGGAAGCAGTATCCGCCGAAGACGACCCGCATCTATTCCTATCTGGAGTCGCGCGGTGGCATGTTCCCCAATACCGTGTTTTTCGGGCTGCAGTATTACCTGAAACATTATTTTGAAGGACCCCGATTTACGCCGGCCGACATTGCCCATGCGGACGAATTCTGCCTGCAGCATTTCGGCCGCGATCTATTCAATCGCCAAGGCTGGACACGGCTGTATGACAAACATCATGGCCTGCTGCCGGTGCGCATCAAGGCTGTGCCGGAAGGCACAGTCGTGCCTCTGCAGAACGTTCTGGTAACCATCGAGAACACCGACCCCGAATTCCCCTGGTTGACCAACTACCTTGAAACTTTGTCATTGAAACTCTGGTATCCAACGACCGTCGCCACTCTTTCCCGCGAGATCAAGAGAATCATTGGCGGATTCTTAGAGCGGACCGGCGATCCATCTCTGCTCCCCTTCAAGTTGCACGACTTCGGCTATCGCGGTGTAAGCTCCGAAGAAAGCGCGGCCATTGGCGGCGCCGCCCATCTGGTGAATTTCAAAGGCACAGATACGGTTGCGGGCATCGTGCTGCTGCAGGACTACTACCAGGCGAAGAGCATGCCAGGATTTTCCATACCAGCTTCCGAACATTCAACAATTACCGCGTGGGGAAAAGAACACGAACTCGATGCTTATCGCAACATGCTGCAGGCTTATCCTACCGGCCTGGTCGCGTGCGTTTCCGACAGCTACGACATTTATAACGCGTGTGAGAAGTTGTGGGGCGAGATGCTCAAACCCGACGTGGTTCACCGCAATGGCACGCTCATCATTCGTCCTGATTCGGGTGATCCGGTCACCGTGCTTACCAGGGTCTTCGACATTCTGGGAGAGAAGTTCGGATCCGAAACCAACTCCAAAGGCTACCGGGTGCTGTCGCCGTGCGTGCGAGTAATTCAAGGCGATGGCGTCAATATGTTCACCATCCAGAACATGCTTTATCAACTCTCTAAATTCTACGGGTGGAGCGCCGACAATCTTGCTTTCGGCATGGGTGGCGCGCTGCTCCAGCAGCTCAATCGCGACACGCTGAAATTTGCTTTTAAGTGTTCCGCGGCCGAGATCAATGGAAAATGGCAGCCGGTTTATAAAGACCCGGTCACCGACCCGGGCAAGAACTCCAAGCATGGCCGGATGGCGCTGGTGGAAAGCGAACCGGGGAGATTTCACTCCATTGAGAACGTGCAAGGCGCCGAATTCGAAAACCAAGATTGTTTAGTGCCGATTTTTGAGAATGGAAAGATATTGCTCAACCATGACCTGGACTCCATTCGCGAACGCGCCGAGGTACATTTTGGAGTTCCGTCACTGAGCACTGCTCAGGTTGAAAAATGACCTCGGGCAGATCCTCTTCATGAGTGGCCCATTCTAAATTTCGCGTTCTTTGCGAAATTTAGAGTGCAGACTTTCGCCCGGGCTTCGGTTTCAGTTTATTCTTGCCCTGGAGATTCAGTGCCACCGCAGCGCGGACCAGGTCCTTCAACCCCGCTTCATCAATTTTCTCGCCTTCGTGGATGTCAATCGCACGCCTCACATTGCCCTCAAGACTGGAGTTGAACAGCCGCTTAGGGTCCTTCAACGCCGCTCCCTTGGCAAACGTCATCTTGACGTGGTCCTTGTACGTCTCGCCCGTACACACAATGCCGCCGTGCGACCAGACAGGAATCCCTGGCGATGTCGCCTTGGCCCACTTCCACTCTTCCACGATCTCAGGGTCGGCGGCATGAATAATGGCGCGAATTTTGGCGAGCGTCTTCCCGCGCCAGTCGCCAAGTTCCCTGATCCGTGCGTCAATTACTGCACACGCAGTTTCCAACCGAACGGTTTCTTTCATAGTTAGATCCAATTCTCGGACATAATTTAGAGGCGTTCCGAAGGCAATGGCAAATCTCGTACCGATTATCTTGAGAAGTAGATGGCAGCAGCGGTGGGCCGCTAAAGCTAGCTATCCGTTATACGCGTGATGGCAAAGAGCTGTCGCGTGCCGGACTTACATATCTGCTGCACAAGACCGGCAGCAGCTGGAGGTTCGCGATGATGGTGCTCCACAATTCGTAAGCCTGCTAATCTGCCACGGATTATTCCGGCTTTCGACCCGCACGACTCAGGCTAGCGTCCATTCGACTCACTCAGAGCGCCAGGATCGCACGAGTAATCCCTTGCCACCAGGTCGGATTGATGCGCCACGTGTACACGGCAAAACTTTGCAGAAGAATCATGGGAGGCAAGGCATAGAGATACACCTTGTGCACCCTTCCATCCACCAACCAATCGCGCATCATGCCGAGTACGATAAGAAGGTCCACGCCCACATAAAAAATGCTGTGGTTGAACCAGAAATCGAACCGGCCAATGGCGGCGTCCATCAGCAGGCAGCTCGCGATGAAAATAAGGCGGCGGTGGTATTCCGGCTTGGTTCTCCAGTAAATGGCCAGGGCTATGCACGAGCCGAAGACGATCATGTCGGTGAAAGGAATCGATAAGAAAGAATCTACGCCCGTCTGGTGGAGCACGGACATATCGAAGCGGGTCATGACGATGGAAACCGTGAAGCCCAACGTCACCATCAGCGTGGCCAGCCCGGCTCCAAACCATCCGAGAAAACGATGCACGCTGACTTTTCGAATACGCACCAAAGCCGATTGAAGAATAAAGAAGATCAGCCACCCGGAGAATGCTGCGCCGTGCATCCACAAAAGCAGCGGCCGCTGCGGCTTGGCATGAAAGAGATTGGGCTCGATAGTACGACTGAAGCCCCAAACCACCAGCCCGGCCATGGCCAGCGAAATGCAAAAGTAAAAATAACGGCTCAAGAATTCCTTGAGCTGATTGGTTGTTCCTAGTTCTCTCTCCATGCGGGCAGCGAAGCCTGCATCTCTGATTGCCATGAAGTTTCCCCTCGGCAGGAGCTTTCAGCTCCACTCGCGCATTTGCGACCTGAACTTTTCCGGGATCCCTGCAACGCCGGCGATACGATAGCGGCTGATCTTCCGCAATGCAACGATGAAAATGAGGCGAATGGGCTGCTTTCGCAGTTCGAGGCCGGAGTGGCCAAGTCAAGCCCGGCTTCAGAGGTTCTCACTGCGTATGCGCACCAGTAGCCGGGAATGAATCGCCGGAAGCGCGTCTTAAAAAAGGAATGGCGGGGACGACGGGACTCGAACCCGCGGCCTCTGCCGTGACAGGGCAGCGTTCTAACCAACTGAACTACGTCCCCCAGCTTGACTGGACTGCTCGTGCAGACCGACTGCAGAATCAACGCTGAAGTTTTCATGGTAACAGCTTCAGGCAGAACGCGAAAGGGAGCGGCACGCGATTCCGTCTGACTGGCACCAGCCGCAAGACTTTAAAGGCCGCCCAGTTTCAAACGCATTCCAACTCGCGCCAGGAACGGCGGGCCCAGCGTGCGAACCGGACTGGATCCCGGGACCGTCGAAGGCGTCAGCGATACATCAAAACGCTGGTTCAACGCGTTTTCAATCGCAACAAATGCCTCAAGGTGTTTATTCAAGGCGCGCCCGGCATAGAGATCCAGAACGAAGTAATGTTCGAGCTTCAGCTGATTAAGATCATCGTCAAATTGAGCGCCCGAATAACGGGCCTGCGCGGA
>QHZY01000147.1 GCA_003224855.1 Acidobacteriota bacterium
TTTTCCAGTGACGCTTTTGTTGCGAATTGTTTCTTCAGTCGTTCTTGCTGAGGCTTTTCGTGTGTGTGGTGAGATATCGGATTCCTTGAATCGTAGTATGTTTGCTTACCGTTTTAGACCCACGACCCAGTCTGGATGTTTTTCTTTTAACCTGCCCGTTCCCGGGAAACCAAGAACCACAAGCATTGCATAGACGACAGGGTTCACAGTGGTTCGCATCTTAGGTTTGTCGCGGAGCCTCTGTTCACTTTCCTTTAAATTGGGGCTGCCGTTTCTCCAGAAACGCCGACGTCCC
>QHZY01000149.1 GCA_003224855.1 Acidobacteriota bacterium
ATGATCCGGATCGGCTTGTTCACGCCCAATGAATACCGCTGTAGCGGCCCGTAGCCATAGATCGTCCGATAGAGCCGCGCCCTCAATCCATCATCGAAAAACGATACCGGCAGCACCTGGATGTCATTCTCTACGAGTTCTACGCCTTCCACTCGTTTCACCACCTTCGCGGCATCGCTCTTCAGCACCGGATTTGTCACTTTTCCGTTCAGCGTAACCTTGCCGTTCTGATCGACCGAAAACGTCATGTAATCGAACACGTTCGAGTAGGGCAACATGTTTAATTCATGGCTGACCTTCTTCTCGATGGGCGAAACGCTCTGATCGCTCGTGCTCGCTGCTGCGGTCAATGACAGCGCAAACATAAGTATTCCTGCACCCACACCTAAGTTTCTGACTTTCATTTGAATCCTCTTTCTATTTACTTCCTCATTGACTCCCATCCATGTAAACCCGCCGGCCGCCGCAAAGTAGTGCGTACCTGAGTAAAGAATTGTCAAAGAAGTTAACAATCCCGTGACAAATTCCAACGGGCACAGATCGGGTGCATGTTTTGAAGGCGACCATTTTGCGCCCTAGTTGTGACGCAAAATCAGGGTTTGGCGGTCTGCATCAGATGGCAGAACGCATCCAAAAACACAAAGAGCGCGGATATAGTCCGCGCTCTTCAGATTACTTATAGGTATATATCCAGAGTAGCACATTTGAGGGGGGGAAATGTGCCACGGTTTAGAAGTTTATTTTTGGCTTGGAATCAGCGGTTTACGCAAAAATGGTGGTGAAAAGGAGCTTGACAGGATTTCCGGCGAGTTACTGTCCCGAGACTTCGGGGAGCACGACCTGAACTTTCAGGCAGGCGGATCTCTATCCGGTGCTCGCCCGCTCCTGATTTTTCAGGGGAGAAGGGGTCTGTGGCTTTCCCTCTGACCTCGCTTGGCAGTTATGTTCCTCCGCGTGCTGCCGGAAAGCGCCAATGACGCGCTCTTTCGCGCCCATGGTTTGCTCGAGCTCTTTGTCCAGACGGATGAATTCCGGTTGATCGCAAGCACGGAACGCTGCCAGTTGAGACTCGGTTAACTCCTTCAACTTTTGCAGCGTACTTCTGACTTCGCTTTCCAGTTCGGAGTATTTCTGACAGTTCATGCGCTCCTCCGATGAAGCCCCTTCCCTGCCATCTGGGAGGCAACCGAAATTAGGGTTTGCGGCCCTTCGTTTTCGGCAACTACCGCCTCGGCAAAAACCGGGGGCTCCTTGTCCTTCATTACGAAGATGATGTGACCGTCAGGGCAGTTCTTTCTGAAAAGTGTGGTGAGGTCTTTGATCTGCGGTTCTGAGGCTCTAAAGCACATCAGCAATACCCCGCATCGTCCCATTTCGATCTCAAATTGCGCCTGTGACTCGCTCCATACCGAAGTCACTTCAAAACCGCTGTTCCTCAGGGCCGATTCTCGCGACTGAAGGGCTGCTGTATCCGGGCTGAACGAAAGGATCTTATTGGCGTTCCGTACCAGCATAACAATATTTAGATGGCGCATTTGCCAATTGGTTCACTGCTCAGCTTACGCGTGGGCATTCTGGGGTTTGCCTGGGGGAAAAACGCCCCGGCTCTCAGTTGGGATGGTCTTCTCGAAGGGAAGGGCCGGGGCTTCGGTCGTCTTCTACCGGCTGAGATGCTGAAAAGCTTTTATGCGGCGTCTCTGTCAGGTCGATACGCCCGCGGAATTACTTTCACAGCCATAGTACGAATGTTCTGAATATATTCGGAAGTCGCTGCTTTCAGTTCAGGCAGCAGGCGCTCTATTTCAGCTTCATCCTGAGTGGACGCCAGCTGTGCGCAGAGCTCCCAGATGCGAGCTTCTATGGGGGAGGGCACAATCTACAGCTTTCCATTTGCAAACCACTAACATTGCAGGAAAAGCGCACACGTTCGATACAGTACATCCCCTAAGTTCAAAGCTAAAAACCCTGTATTCACTTACAGCAGTTTGACAACGCGCTCAGCCTCGATTGCAACTAATTGCAAGCCCTAGCCTGGGTGGAGGTATCTATGGAAAGCAAGGCAAAGGTATTAGGACATCCGATCCATCCGATGTTGATCGTCTTTCCCCTCGGCCTGCTCGCCACAGCGGTCGCCTTCGATGTCGTCGGGCTGTCAACCAATGATGCATCCTGGTTCGGAATATCATTCTGGATGATTGCCGCCGGTATCATCGGCGGTCTGCTCGCCGCCGTTTTCGGACTGATTGACTGGTGGGCCATCCCTTCCGGGACCAGAGCAAAGGCAATTGGCTTATGGCATGGCTTGGGGAACGTGATTGTTGTTCTCCTGTTTATCGGGAGCTGGTTCTTGCGCCGACCGGCACCGGTCAATCCTGGTTCAACTGCGCTTGCCCTGTCGTTTATAGCGGTAGCCCTGGCTTTGGTAAGTGGATGGCTCGGTGGCGAGCTGGTGGATCGACTGGGTGTGGGAGTTGATGAGGGTGCACACCTTAACTCGCCAAATTCACTCTCAGGCCGTCCGGCAGCCGAGCGAACGACGGCACCGAATATTCGCCGAGCGGCGTAGCAACAGCCATTCTCGTAAGCCGGGTGCTCCAGCTCTGGAAGCTTATGCCAGACGCGGGATGGTCAGAATCCTTGTCGGCAGTGTGAGCACATGTTCAGCGCTCCCGTGCTTGAGGTTGGAAGACCGGATTCTCCGAACGGCAACAGATCCCGTAGCTCTGCCAGAGCCGGAACCATGGGCTATGGGCTAATGCCACGTCATGCTTGCGATTTGCAGCAGAGATGTCGCTTGGACTGAGCGGCCTTACATCCGGCGCTTCGAACATTTCCTCCAGCTGCTGTATGTCATCGATGATGCGTTCGAGGTCCATTTGCAACCAGTATAGCCAAAGCCTTTTGCGTGCGCAGTCATTCCAGGAATGGTGGGCCGACAGGTATCGTAAGGGTAAATTTGGCTAAATTGGGCCGAAAATCCGAGAAAATGAAAAAGGAGAGGCTTTGGCCTCTCCTTTGTTTCACGCTCAATTCTGCTTAGAGAGCCTGTACGTTCTCAGCCTGCAGGCCTTTTGGGCCTTTCACCACATCGAACTGCACCGGCTGACCTTCCTGCAAGCTACGGGAACCGTTGCTGCGGATGGCCGAGAAATGCACGAAAACATCTACGCCAGACTGACGGCTGATGAAGCCGAAACCTTTGGCATCGTTAAACCATTTTACTGTTCCTTGTTCCATTGTCTTTTCCTAATTGTTTATTTCTGCTGAGAAGAATCGCTGCTACTGAGAGGGGTGACGCTGAAACGCGGAACCAACCATCAAATGCTTGGAATCAACACTAAGGCAGATATTATTTAGATGAAGGACTCGGAAGAAGGATTCCGAATTTCTTCAAGCCTTTTGTAATTACGAGGTGAGCACAATGCCAAGAGAAGCCAAGCTGTTCTTGTCCAGTTCTGGTTCGGCGGTGCGTGGATTTTTCAAGTTCCGGGCGAACATCCCGCCTCGATGGATTAAGAACGCACAAAAGTCTCGGAAACGGATGGAGCCGGAAATCGTAAGAGCACTTCGGTCCGTAAAAAGCATTCAACGGAATCGGCCGCGAGCGCAAGTCGCACTAAAAAATGCAAAAAAACAATTTAAAGCCGTGCTCAGCCGATGGGAGACAGCCTACAACAAAGAGAATTTCTATCGAGGGATACGTATCCTGCTCGAGCTTCAGCGAAATGGCTCGTCGACCCTGTGAGGGATTCACGCGAGAAGCCGCTTCCCGCTATGGATGACGCACTCATTCGCGGCCATCAATTACAATCCCTGGCCATGCCGAGGCGTCCCGGACTTGCTGTCACAAAGCTCCCCAGCTACCACTGCTTCGGATGCGGCAAAGACAACCCACACGGCATGAAACTAAGGTTCAACTACGACGAGCGTGGCGGGAGATTCACGGCGCGCATCCGTCTGAAAAGGCAGTTCGCCGGTCCGCCCGGACACGCGCATGGCGGGATTATCGCGACCATCCTCGATGAAGCCATGAGCAAGCTCAACAAGCCAAACGGAATCACAGCTGTGACTTCAGAGATGACCGTCAACTATCTGCGTCCGGTGCCGCTGAACCAGTGGCTGCAGGTTGAGTCGCATGAGACGAGCGTCGATGGCCGTCGCCGCTTCCGGTCTGCTGAAATTGCGGACCAGCGTGGCAACACGCTGGCTCGCGGCACGGGCGTGTTCATCACCGTGGACCCGGAAAAAGTGTTCGCGAAATTGCGGTGAGTTCGGCGAATCCCATGCCTGGTACAGACAACCTTCGGGGCCGTGTCGTATGGCTTCTCCAGTACCACCGCTACGGCCGTGGGCTGCACTCTTTCCCGCTGCGCGGCTGAAGATGGCGTGGCTTCGCACTTTAAGATGTAAAATGGGTACTGGCGTTTCAAGCCCATTCTTCGCGATCGCGAAAAGGTCAACTTATGTCCCAGAACAATGGCAACACAGCTTCTCTTCGCCTGAAAACCGGCCTCGCCGAAATGCTTAAGGGCGGCGTAATTATGGATGTGGTAAATGCGGAGCAGGCGGAGATTGCGGAACAGGCGGGAGCGGTATCGGTAATGGCGCTGGAGCGGGTACCGGCGCAGATCCGGGCGGAAGGCGGAGTGGCGCGGATGGCGTCACCGAAGAAGATACGCGAGATTATGGCGGCGGTGTCGATTCCGGTGATGGCGAAATGCCGGATCGGACACTTCGCGGAGGCGCAGATTCTGCAGGAGCTGGGCGTGGATTACATCGATGAAAGCGAAGTGCTGACGCCGGCGGATGAAGCGCATCACGTGGACAAGCACGCATTCAAAGTGCCGTTTGTGTGCGGAGCGCGCAACCTGGGTGAAGCGCTGCGACGGATTGCGGAAGGCGCGGCGATGATCCGCACCAAGGGAGAGGCGGGCACGGGAGACGTGGTACACGCGGTGAAGCACATGCGGCAGATCGTGCAGGAGATGAGGATCCTGACAGTGCTGGGCGAAGAAGAACTGTACGCGAAAGCAAAAGAGCACCAGGCACCCTATGAATTGGTGAAGCTGGTGGCTAAGGAAGGCAAACTGCCGGTGCCGAATTTTTCGGCGGGCGGGATTGCGACGCCGGCGGATGCGTCGCTGGTGATGCAGTTAGGGGCGGAGTCGGTGTTTGTGGGCTCGGGCATTTTCATGAACAGCGCGAGCGAGTTCGCCGCACCGGGAGACGCCGCCAAGCGGGCGCGCGCGATTGTGATGGCGGCGACCCATTATCAGGATCCGAAGGTGCTGCTGGAAGTGAGCTCAGATGTGCCGAGCGCGATGAAAGGTCTGGCAGTCAGCGGGATGGACGAGGCGCACATGCTGCAGACCAGAGGTTGGTAGGTTTTTCGCATTCCTGACTTTGCAGATGGCCCCGATTTTTTCGGGGCTATTTTGCTGTGGAGCAGCTCGGAATGTAAGTGTGTGAATCGTGAGCTGCTAAGACTTCGCGTTTCAGTTGGTGTCCTGCACACGTGTCTGGTCGGTGATCCAGTTGACTTCCCAGGTCTTGCCGCCGTCGTCGGAGAAGGACTGCTCGAAATGGGCGGTGTTGGGAGTGATGCCGGACCAGTCGTAGCGAATGAAAATGGTGCGCCCATTGAAGGTGTCCTGACAATTGAACTGGCCGCGGCCGCTTTTGAATTCGCCGACGTTGGGCGGGCCGCCAAGG
>QHZY01000030.1 GCA_003224855.1 Acidobacteriota bacterium
CATGCGTCCGAATTGTTATCGACTGAATCACCCTCCTCCCTTCGATCTTCTGGAATCAGAGATTTACGCAGAATTGGCGCGTAAATTTTGAGTTCAGAGTAGTTAAAGAACAAAATATTTCAAAATGAGCACTTAGCTGTGTGTTCGCTTGTTTTTTTGCCGTTCACTATCTTTATTCCGCGGTTTTGCGGCGAGGTCATTTGACTGCCCACTCCACTCCGCAGATCATCGCGCCTGCGATGATCTGCTTTGGTCCAGATGGCAGGGTTGAAGAGCTGAACGTCCCCACTCAAGCCAAAAGCGGGCTTGAATGGGGCACCCGTTGAAAGCGGGTGGGATGGACTACTTGTTCCAGAATCACTCGGACAGCTCAAGAATTACTTTGCCTGCGGAGTCAGTTCAGCGCTGATGTTGACGTGCCCGGTTGAAACATTAATCTTCCGGTTCCAGTCAGTAAATCCGGCTTTCTTAACCGCAATGTCGTGATCACCTGCATTGACGTTGATCGAAGAGGGAGTGCTACCCACAAATTTTCCATCGATTTCGATGTCTCCACCGGGAGGGGTCGACACAATTTCGATCAATGCGCTTGAGACGGGGGCACTCGCAGAGGCGGTATCGGTGTTGCCGACCTGGAATTTGGCTTGCTGCAGGCGGGTATCGCCGTTTATGTAGGAGGTAATTTCCGTGCCTTTCGCAATAGTGATGTCCTTGCCGTGCATGAACAGGAACAGCGGCGCGGCAGGAAAGAAAACTATGCCAGTGGCGACCATGGCGCCAGTCATGGCTCCGGTGTGTCCGCCGCCTTTGACGTCTTTCACTGCGCGCAATGGAACCTTCTCGCCGTCAGCCAACCGGACTGAGTCGATATTGACGTTCAGCTTTCCGCCACGCGCCATGCGGCGCTTGGGCTGCGCCTCGGTGACAGTGCCCCAGGCCAGACTGCCCTTAGGAACCACCAAAATTCCCTTCACGAGAACGTCTTCCAATACCTCGAAATCGAGGGTGTCACCGGTGTGAGCGTCAGCGGATGAAATCGTGCGCGAAGTCCGCAGCTTGATTGGAGTGCCGTCCTCAAGCCCGAAACCAGCCATGGCGGATTTCGGAAGAGCCTGCGCGGCGTTGGCCGTATTCTGCGATTGTGTTGGAGTTGCGGGGCTGGCTGGCGCCGACTGTGCAACAACGACAGCTGCACTGAGGCACACACATAGTGTGAGAGAAAAAATTTGCCTGAGCATGGGTAACCTTTCGGCAGGACTGCTCGGCGGAGCCGAGGGGAAGGAGTCCGGGCGCGCAGGCAATTATGCGCCACGATGGCCAGTTGTCAATGCAAAGCAGGGAACATCCCCACTCAAGCAAAAAATAGGCTTGAATGGGCCACTTTCAGGCTTGAATGGGGCACCCGGCGGCTGTCTTTGCCCTTCACTTCAGGCGGTGACGCGATGGCCGGATGGTCCGACTTGTTGTATGCCACGCGTTCTGGCGGCTGCCGACTGATCTGCCCGCAGCTTCCGCAGCGAGGCGAGGTGCAAGAGAATCGAAAGCGGGACTCCAAACACCGGAATCAGGGAAAGTGGAAACATACCGATGAGCACGCTGGGGCGATCAAAAGCTGCGGCCTGAAGCGGCGACGGCGAGGTGAGAAAGCCCATGGTAACCGCGACCACCAGATCGGTGATGCCGAGCAGGTTCCAAAGCCAGACCCTGAGCCTCGCGCCTTGCGGTGAGCGCGCATAGGCTGTAGCGGCTACGGGCGCCAGGATTCCAACCAGGACGTCGCCGATACCGGCAGGCAAGGCGAAGAGTGCCGGCAGGTGTCCGCCTGCGTACAGGATAAGGAAGATGGCCCCCAGGGCGCGATAGAGTTGCACGCCCACCAGCCATGAATTAGGAATGACCGCGAGGGTGCGGCGGAGCAGCGGCCAGGCTCTAAATAGCAGCACGCCCAGCACGATGGGTATGACAAGGCCGTACTGAATGGTAGGAGCGCTGCCGGATGGCGGCTGGTAGAACCCAACCAGGGAGGTGAGTGTGGCTACGACGAACCACGCCATCAGAAGCAATGACAGGCTCCAGAAGGCTTTGGCCCGATCTTTTTCCGAAAGGTCTTTTTCTGGCCAGTCTTTTTCTGGCCAGTCGTTTTCTGGGCCATCGGTTTGCGGCCGCGGGCTGGATTGAAGTGCACGATTGAGGCCACGCAGGACCGCAGTGATGATCGCGACCATGCCTGTCATGATGAACGGCGTCAGGTAAAGCGGGGCTGGGTAATACATGGGTTGCTCTCCTTAAAAATGTCTTACAATGGAATAGATGTAGATACATATATTTGGTTATCAGGGAAATTTATGTCCGGCTGTGGAAATCGGGCATCCAAAGGTGCATATACACTTATTGTTATGACTTCAGGTTCGCGAAAAGCGCAATCCAAGAGAAAAACGATGGTCCGGCTGCCTTGCGCATCCGCAAATCTGCGCCGCACAGCTCGAATGGTGACCCAGCTTTATGAAGACGCGTTAAGGCCGACGGCCGTCACGGGGCCGCAGTTCACCCTGCTGCAGGCGTTGAAAGTGGCGTCGGGGGCGTCGCAGAAACAGCTGGCCGAGATTCTGGGCATGGACAGCACCACCTTGACCCGCACGCTCGCATTGCTCGAAAAACGTGGGTGGCTCAGCGCCGAGCCGGCGGCCGACCGGCGCGCGCTGCGGCTCGGGCTGACCAAGGCGGGCGAACGAGAATACCAACGAGCCTTACCCTACTGGCAGTCAGCCCAGAAGCAACTCAAGCAAGCTCTCGGCGAGGCGAAGTGGAACGGGCTGATTGATGCGCTGACGGACACCGCGGAGGCGATTCGATAGGGTTGGGAGCTTTTACTCCGGGTCGAGAACAACATCTGTTTGTCTTAGGTTGAAACAAAGCCCATGATGCCCAGTTTTTGTTTTTTACGTCTATTCTGAAAGTGGTTACGGCCTCCAATCCCAGAACTGCGTTAAGCGCGCAGAAACTTGCGCCTGAAATTCATCAAGCGCCTACCCGGGTCGTCTCCGTGGATCTACTGCGCGGGCTGGTGATGGTGATAATGGCGCTCGACCACACGCGCGACTACTTCACCAACATTCCCTTCCAGCCCGAGGACGTAACCCGCACTTACCTGGCACTCTTCGTCACTCGCTTCGTCACGCATTTTTGCGCACCGGTATTTTTCCTGCTCGCGGGTACGGGCGCATACCTCGCACTGTCCCACGGCAAAACGGTCAACCAAGTCTCGCGATTTTTCTGGACGCGTGGATTATGGCTGGTGCTGCTCGAGTTCACCGTCATGGGATTCGGCTGGAGCTTCGTGCTGCCATTCGGCTTCGCGGGTGTGATCTGGGCGCTGGGATGGTCGATGGTGCTGATGGCGTTGATCGTTCGCCTGCCGGTGAAGTGGATCGCCGTCTTCGGAGCGGTGATGATTGCCGGGCATAATTTGCTCGACTCCATCCGGCCGGAATCGTTCGGGAGACTCTCAGGCCTGTGGATGGCCCTGCACTCGCCGGGATTTTTCCTGCTCAAGCCGCCTGCGACCGGCGTGCTGGTTCTGTATCCGCTGATTCCGTGGGTGGGCGTGATGGCGTGCGGTTATGGTCTGGGTGCGCTGCTTCAGCGGCCGGATCGCGGCAGGATTCTTTTCCGTGTGGGTGCTGCGCTCACACTGGCTTTCTTGGTTATTCGCGGTATCAACTTGTATGGGAACGGCACGGCCGGTCTGCTGGCGGTGGGACCTTGGACCCGGCAACCAACCTTCACCTCCACGGTGATTGCGTTTTTCGACGTCCTGAAGTATCCGCCGTCGCTGGATTTTGTTCTCGTCACGATCGGTCCCGCGCTGATGGTGCTGGCGTTATTCGAGCGACTGCAGGAAAAAAATTTCGCAGCAAAGATTCTTCTGGTGTACGGTCGTGTGCCGCTTTTCTATTACGTGCTGCACATTTACCTGCTTCACCTGATGGCGATTGTTGCGGCCAGATTTTTCCGCCAGCCGGTTTGGTGGTTGTTTCATGGAGCGTTCTTCACGCAACCGATGCCGCCAGGTTACGGTCACGATCTGCCCTTCGTTTACTTAATGTGGATGGTTGCGGTCGGGTTGCTTTATTACCCTTGCAAACGCTACATGGAATTTAAGCGAAGGCATCGCGACTGGAACTGGCTGAGCTACTTCTAGCCGCGTTATTCAGGCGAACAATTTACGAAAGAGCCGTGCTAGAATTTAGCTTGCCGTGTCCTCTTCTCCTTCTTCTCTCGCCTGGGCCCATCCACTTGTAGCGGAGTGGTTCGTGTCGAAATTCGGCACACCAACTGAGCCGCAGGAACTGGGCTGGCCGCACATTCTGGCGGGAAGAACGACGCTGATCTCCGCGCCCACTGGTTCCGGCAAGACCCTGGCTGCTTATCTGGCCTGCATCGATCGGCTGGTTCGTAAGGCGCTTGCAGGTGACCTCTGCGACCGCACCGAGGTGCTCTATATATCGCCGCTGAAGGCGCTGGGCAACGATATACAGAAGAACCTGGAAATTCCGTTGGGCGAAATTCTCCAGATGGCAGGCGAGCGCGGGCTGCTGATGCCGCAGATTCGGACTGCTGTCCGTACTGGCGACACGCTGATGCACGAACGTCGCGCCATGCTGAAGTGCCCTCCGCACATTCTGGTGACCACGCCTGAGTCGCTTTACATTCTGCTGACTGCGGAAAAGAGCCGGCAGATCATGCGCGACGTTGAAACGGTAATTGTGGATGAAATCCACGCGGTGGCTGATGACAAGCGCGGAGCTCATCTGACGATCTCGCTGGAGCGGTTGGAGGCGCTGGTCGGCGAACGCCCTGGATCACGAAGAGCAGATGCCTCCGAGCCAATGCTCGTCGGGATGCAATCAGAAAGAAGCTTTACCCGCATCGGCCTGTCCGCAACCCAGAAACCGATCGAAGAAGTGGCGCACTTTCTCACCGGCAGCGGACGTCCTGATCCGGTGATCGTAAACATCGGCCACAAGCGCAAGCTCGACCTTGCGGTTGAGGTCCCGCCTAGTCCGCTCGGCCCCATCACCACCAACGAGATGTGGGATGAAATGTATGACCGCATCGTGGAACTGGCGGGCCAGCATCGCTCGACCCTTGTGTTCGTCAACACCCGGCGCCTGGTAGAACGCCTGGCGCACAATCTTGCCGAGCGAATGGGCGATCAGAATGTGGGCGCACATCACGGCAGCCTGTCGCGCAAGTTGCGCCTGGCGGCCGAGAAGAAACTGAAAGAAGGCGAGATCAAAGTTCTGGTTGCGACTGCGTCACTGGAGCTGGGAATTGATATCGGCACGGTCGATCTGGTGATTCAGATCAGCTCGCCCCGCGCCATTGCAGTTGCCTTACAGCGGGCAGGGCGATCGGGTCACTGGCGCGGAGCGGTTCCCAAAGGCCGTTTTTTTGCCACCACGCGCGACGATTTGATCGAATCTGCCGCGCTGGTCCGCGCCATCCGGCAGGGCGATCTGGACCGGCTGATTATTCCTGAGGCGCCGCTCGACATTCTGGCGCAGCAGATCGTGGCCACATGTGCGTCGCGGGCAGGAAGCTCCGCGCCCCACCAGCAGGAACATGCTCCACAAGAGCATGAGGATCACGGTTGGGATGTAGACGAATTGTTTGCCGTAATGAAGCGCGCCTATCCCTATCGAAATCTCTCGCGAGAGTTGTTCGATTCCGTCATAGAGATGCTTTCGGAAGGCATCGCGGCCCGCCGGGGACGTTATGGCGCTTACCTTCATCACGACAAGGTGAACCGCAAGCTTCGCGCTCGTCGCGGCGCACGATTGGCGGCTATCACCAGCGGCGGCGCGATTCCCGAGACCGCCTTGTTTACGGTGGTTGCCGAACCCGACGGAAGCGTGGTTGGAACGCTGGATGAGGATTTCGCGGTCGAAAGCAATCGTGACGACATCGTTCTTCTGGGAAACACTTCCTGGCGAATTCGACGAGTGGAATCGAAGTCAGGTCGAGTGCTGGTTGAGAACGCGCACGGCGCTCCGCCAACGCTTCCGTTCTGGCTGGGCGAAGCCCCCGCGCGAACGCAGGAATTGTCGTTGCAAGTGGCGGACTTGAGGCGCGAGCTCAGTGAACGGTTAGCTGGTGTTTCCCCGGTAGCTGTCTCTTTCACGCAACCGCAGATTGCGGAGACGGTCGCGTGGCTGAAAGATGAATGCGGGGTGGATGATTCTGCCGCCGAGCAGATGATCGAATATGTCCTGCAAGGCCGCGCGGTGCTGGGCGCAGTTCCTACCCAGAACACAGTTATCGCAGAGCGCTTCTTTGACGAAGGCGGAGGCATGCAGCTGGTGATTCATGCTCCCTTCGGCGGTCGCGTGAACAAGGCCTGGGGACTTGCCCTGCGCAAGCGTTTCTGCCGCAGCTTCAACTTCGAACTGCAGGCCGCAGCCACGGATAATGGACTGAACATCGCGCTGGCGGAGCAGCACAGTTTTCCGCTCGCAGATGTGTTTCATTTTTTGAACGCCGAAACCGTGCAACCCATACTGGAGCAGGCGGCGCTGGCATCGCCGATTTTCGGAACGCGCTGGCGCTGGGACGCGAACCGTTCGCTGGCATTGCTGCGCTTCCAAAGCGGCAAAAAGGTGCCGCCGCAGATTCAGCGCATCCGGTCCGATGACCTTCTGGCGTCGGTCTTTCCTGACGTAGCCGCGTGCCAGGAGAATATCGTTGGCGACATCCAGATTCCGGACCACCCGCTGGTCAACGAGGTGATGAAAGACGTGCTGGGCGAGGCGATGGATCTCGAAGGCCTCAGATCTCTGCTGCGCGGAATCGAAGAAGGACAGATTCGTTGTATCGCGGTGGATACTCCAGTGCCATCGCAGTTTTCACACGAGATCCTGAATGCAAATCCTTACGCCTACCTGGATGATGCCCCGCTTGAAGAACGCCGCGCGCGAGCGGTGGAAATGCGGCGCATTCTGCCGGAATCAGTGCTGGAAGAAGTTGGAAAACTTGATCCGGCGGCGATTGAGCAAGTTCGCCAGGAAGCCTGGCCGGACGTCCGCGATGCGGACGAACTGCACGACATTCTGCACACCTTAGTTGCCTTGCCCGAAGTATTGAAGCAGCCCGAGTGGGACTACTTCTTTGATCAGCTGCGACGGCAAAATCGGCTAAGTGTTGCCGAGGCGAACGGGCGGAAGTATTGGATAGCCACCGAGCGCGGGCAGATGTTCGCGGCATTGTTTCCGCCGGCACACTTTGATTCACAAGTTTTGGAACTGCAAACCGCCCCCACTTCTGCGGAAGACGCGTTACTCATGTTGGTCACGGGATGGATGGCGCACATTGGGCCAACCACAGCGAACAAGCTGGGAGCGACGCTCGGACTTCCTGCCACGGAGATCGAAAAAGCCCTGCTCCGTATGGAAGCCAGCGGCAGCGTTCTGCGGGGGAGATTTACGGATGCCGCGCTCGAGCTTCGCTCGACTGGACAGCCGGGGGCGGCTGTCGCTACGTGGCCAGACGAAGCGCAAACTGAATGGTGTGATCGCCGGCTGCTGGCCCGCATTCATCGCCTTACCGTTGCTACTCTGCGTAAGCAGATCGAGCCGGTTAACGCCGCGCAATTCATGCGCTGGTTGCTCCGATGGCAGCACCTGGCGCAAGGGGCTCAGGTTCAGGGTGAAAGAGCGCTGTTGGATGTTATTCGGCAGCTGCAGGGTTTTGAAATTCCGGCGAATGCGTGGGAACGGCACGTGCTGTCGCGGCGTGTCGCAGATTACGATCCCAAGTGGCTGGACCATCTCTGCCTGACGGGAGCGGTAGGGTGGGGACGGCTGTCTCCGCATCCGGCAACTCTCGAAGATTCTGCTTCAGGCAAGCGCCGGGTCATTCCCACCAGCGTGGCACCGATCACGTTCTTCGTCCGCGAAGAAGCGGACTGGATGTCTCCGCGGCATGCTCCCGATAACGCCGAAGCTATCGGACTCAGCCAGGGTGCGCGCCAGGTGGTGGATTGGCTCCGGCAGCGTGGCGCCTGTTTCTTTGCTGATATTGTCCGCGGCACTGGCAAGCTGAAATCCGAGGTGGAAACCGCTTTGTGGGAGTTAGTGGCTGCTGGAATTGTTACCGCAGATGGTTTTGACAATCTTCGCTCGCTGATTGATCCCAAACGGCGCGCCGGACAAGGCCACGGCCGGACAGCCCGGCCGAGGCACTCTGCCGGAAGGTGGGCGCTGCTGTATACCGATACTGCCGAAGACCGCAACCGTGCTGTCGAAGCAACCTGCTGGATGCTCTTAAAGCGGTATGGAATCGTATTCCGCGATCTCTTGGTCCGTGAATCCAATCTGCCGAAATGGCGTGAGATTCTGCTGGCATTCCGCCGCCTGGAAGATCGTGGTGAGATTCGTGGCGGGCGCTTTGTCGATGGATTTCTGGGCGAGCAGTTCGCCCTGCCGGTAGCGGTGGAGTCGCTGCGAGCGTCCAAGAAGCTGGCGCTGACCGGCGAGGTCATCACCATCGGCGCTGCTGATCCTTTAAACCTGGTTGGAATTCTTGTGCCGGGAGAACGCGTGCCGGCAATCTCGGGCAGAACGGTCAGCTTCAGAGATGGTGTAGCCGTCGATGCGCTGATGCCTCCGCAGCTCTCGGCCGCGGCAGATTAAGTCTGCGCCACCCGAGAGATCCTTCGCTCCGCAAAGAAAAGCGCTTCGCTGGATAACCGCCTGTGGTTTGAAAGTAAAGCGCCAGAGCTCGATGAGGGGGTACCCTCGAGCTCCGGCGAACAACCCTTGTACGAAATTCCTGAAAGCGCTTCCCCCGTCGCTTTTGTCCAAGAGTTGCCACGCTGCCTTGAGCATTTGGAGAGCCGCACTGCCGGTTGCGGGAACCCGCAACATCAGCGTCTCTGTAACTTACTGATATATAGCCGGTTATGCATATTGCCCAGAGCCAGACTTCCATCCATTGGTCAGCAGTCCGGCTATCTTTTCAGATAGCGTTCGCTAGCTGTTCGGATAATGGAACAAAATCCAGGTGCCTGTCATGCCCAACTGCTTCTCGTGATAAACCCAGCAGTCGTTTCGATTCCAGGGGGCTCTCGGTGGAACCATGCTTGGGGGATATGGGAAGAAAGCATTGTGTTTGGCGTAAATCGGGATTTCAAACCACCCATCACAGCACTGACTTGATGCATACCCTGGTGGGTGACAGTTCCGCCATGAAAAGAACCTATGAATTTTTTGAGCGGGTGGGGCCGTGTGATTCAACTGTCCTGATTTACGGTGAAAGCGGCACGGGTAAGGAGTTGGCAGCCCGGTCGCTTCATCGGAAAAGCCGGCGCTGCAGCAAACCATTTGTTGCAATCAACTGCGCCGCGATACCGGAGGGGTTGCTCGAGAGTGAACTCTTCGGGCACGAAAGAGGCGCATTCACCGGCGCGGTCGGCCAGAAAAAAGGACGCCTGGAGTCGGCGAACGGCGGGGTGGTGTTCCTGGATGAAGTGGGCGAACTGGCGCCCGCACTGCAGGTGAAGCTGCTTCGGGTGCTGCAGGAGCGGGAGTTCGAAAGGGTGGGCGGAATCGTGCCCATCCCATTGAATGTGCGCCTGATTGCGGCGACTAATAAAAATCTGGAGAGAGAGGTTAAAGCCCGCGCCTTTCGCGAAGATCTGTATTACCGGCTGAATGTGGTTTCGCTGAGGATGCCTGCCCTGCGCGAACGGCGCGAGGATGTTGCCACACTCGCGTCGTATTTCGTCGAGAAATTTGCAGCTCTCGACCGCACCGCGCTCAAGGAGATTTCGCCGCGCGCACTCGAATGCCTGACGAGCTACGATTGGCCGGGCAATGTTCGCGAACTGGAAAATGCGATTGAACGCGCGCTGGTGCTTAGCCGTACAGATTCGATCGAGCCTGAAGACCTGCCGGAATGCGTACTGACTCAGCCGACGCTGCTGGTATCGAATGATTCGAAGTACCACTCGGCGATACAGACCTTAAAGAAAAATCTCATCTTGCAGGCGATGCACGAGTCGCAGGGCAACTACAACCATGCAGCCAGGAATTTGGGCCTCCATACTAATTATTTGCATCGGCTGATTCGCAACCTTGGGCTAAGGGGCTCAGTGCGGATGTTTTCTTCGCACATGGAGCTTGAGCCAGCAGTATGGCCGCAGGCGACTGAGGATCAGGGCAGGTCCAGTTTCAATAGCGTTTCAGGATTGAGATAAACGCCCTGCCAGCGAACGGCAATGTGAAGATGGGGGCCAGTGGCCCGCCCGCTCGATCCGCTGAGGCCTAGCTGCTGGCCGCGCTCCACATGATCACCTTCGTGGACCTTGAACTCCGAAAGGTGCAGGTAAAGTGACAGCAGTCCCTGGCCGTGGTCGAGGACTACACAGTTTCCTTCGAAGTACAGCGGCCGAGCCAGCAGTACGGTGCCCGAGTTGAGCGCTGCCACCGGCGTGCCTTGGGGAACCGCGTAGTCGAGGCCCTGATGTGAGCTCTGTACCTTTCCATTGAAAGTCCGCTGGGTGCCGAAAACATCAGAGATCCGGGCATCTACCGGAGGCTCGAATCTACCCGACCATTCGCGCTCGGCACTTACAGTGCGAAACGTATCCTGCTTGACGGTCTTGTCTTGAGCTATCTCGTGCAACTGCTGTGGATCAGGCTCAGTGAATTTCTTGCTCACGGTAACGGCGATGCTGGGATATCTGGTGGCACGCACCCGAAGCAACTTGCGGAACGAGACGAGCGCTCCTGAACTTGTCTTGCTTTGCAGAAGAAGCGGATAGGAACCCGGTTTGGTTTCGAGACTCGCGCCGGCAAGTCCATACCAGGATTTAGTCTTGCGGTCGTAAGAGAAGTAGACCTCGTGCTCGAGCCACTTGCCTGAGAGCGAGTTGGTGTGTGAGGGCGTCTTTACCCGGAACAGGATTGGAGCGCCGTCGACAATCGGATTAGGGCTCGACGAAACGCGCCAGCCGGCTTGAGCGCGGCCATCCCGCGCAAGAATTCCCGCCAGAACAAAAGTTATCAGCAATCGCGAAACAGATCGAAAGCTCACCGCCTTCCAGCGTAGCACTCCAGCGCAAGACACGAGGCTATAATTCAGGTGGTGAGAACCTTCTGGTTCACTGTCATGCTGAACCTTATGGCATTCAGTTCTATGTCATTTACCCTGCCAAATTCAGCGATCGCGGATCGTGTAGTGGTGGAAAAGAAAAACAGGACCCTGAAGTTGCTGAGCAATGGAAAAGTGTTGAAGAGCTTTCAGATCGCGCTCGGGAAAAACCCGATAGGCCGTAAACATCTGCAAGGTGACCACAAAACACCCGAGGGAATTTATATGCTTGACCGGCGCAATGAACACAGCCGCTACTACCGTTCGATTCACATTTGGTATCCCAGTGAGAGTGACCGGACCGAGGCTGCGAAACATGGAGCAGATCCGGGCGGCGACATTATGATTCACGGCTTGCCAAACGGTTTCGGCTGGCTCGGCGCAGCGCACCGGAAGATGGACTGGACCGATGGCTGTATTGCCGTGACCGATTCGGAAATGGACGAAATCTGGGAAATGGTTCCAGATGGAACGGTAATCGAAATTCAGCCCTAGTTATCTCACGAAGGAAAAGCCGGGGTACAACAACTTCTATTCTTCAAACGTTAAACAGCCTCTTATGCCCTTACCTATTGAGGATTACGCCATCATTGGTGATTGCGAGACCGCTGCCTTGGTCGGAAAGGATGGCTCGATCGACTGGCTGTGCTGGCCCCGTTTCGACTCGGGGGCGTGTTTCGCTGCGTTGCTGGGGACTCCTGAACACGGGCGCTGGAAGATTGCGCCTGAGAACGTGAAAAAAGTGAGCCGGCGTTATCGGCCAGGCACGCTGATACTGGAAACCGAATTTCAAACCGAAACCGGCACCGCTAAGCTGACGGATTTCATGCCGATCAGGGACCGGCACTCTGACATTATCCGCATCGTTCAGGCGATCAGTGGCGAAGTCGAACTAAATATGGAGCTCGTAATTCGCTTCGACTACGGCCGCTCCATTCCCTGGGTTACCCACCAGAAAGATAGACCGCTTACAGCGGTCACCGGCCCTGACATGATCGTGCTGCGAACAGCGGTGGAGACCGAAGGCAAAAATCTTAAAACTGTAAGCAAGTTCACGCTGAAACAGGGTGAGTCGGCGGAATTCACATTAACCTACGCTCATTCAAACGGCTCGATACCTCGCGCCACTGACGTTACCGAGGCTTTGCGCCGCACTGAGCAATGGTGGATGCAGTGGATTGATCGTTGCACATATGACGGGCCGTGGGCGGAGGAACTGAGGCGTTCGCTTATTACGCTGAAAGCTCTGACCTATGGTCCCAGCGGCGGGGTTCTGGCGGCGGCCACCACATCTCTGCCGGAAGCACGCGGCGGCCCGCGAAATTGGGATTATCGATTCTGCTGGCTGCGCGATGCCACCTTCACGTTGCTGGCCTTACTGAATGCCGGATATCACGCCGAATCTCGAGACTGGCAGAACTGGCTGCTGCGAGCGGCAGCCGGCAATCCGGCGCAGACACAGGTTCTATATGGCATCGAAGGTGAGCGGCCGATGATCGAATGGGAGGTCCCCTGGCTGCCCGGCTATCAAGGCGCTGCCCCGGTTCGCGTCGGGAATGCTGCCGCCAATCAGCTGCAGCTCGACATTTTTGGAGAAATCGTGGATGTGATCTACCAGTCCTCCAAAGGAAATGAGGGATCGGAGGCTGCGATAGATCTGCAAACGGCGCTGCTCGACTATCTCGAAAAGATCTGGCATGAACCCGATAGCGGCATGTGGGAGTTCCGTGGGCCGACGCGACACTTTACTCATTCCAAAGTGATGGCCTGGGTGGCTTTCGACCGAGTCATCAAAACTGCCGAAAAACTCGATCTGAATGGCTCGCTCGATCACTGGCGAGCCGTACGCGAGGAGATCTTTCAGGATGTTTGCCGCAACGGTTTCGATCAGGAGATGGGAAGCTTCGTGCAGTCATACGGCTCGAAATTGCTGGATGCGAACCTGTTGCTGATCCCGCTGGTCGGATTTCTTCCCCACACCGATCCTCGTATTAAAGGCACTGTAGCTGCGATCGAGAAACACCTGAAGCGTGGAGACTTTGTGCTTCGCTATCAAACCGAAGCCGCCGATGACGGCCTGCCGCCGGGCGAGGGTGCGTTTTTTGCCTGCAGCTTCTGGCTGGCCGACAACTATATTCTGCTGGGCCGTCACCAGGACGCCCGTGAACTGTTGTCCAATTTACTAAAGCTCCGTAATGACGTCGGACTGTTTGCGGAGGAGTACGACCTTGAACACAAGAGCTTTCTCGGTAATTTTCCGCAGGCTTTTTCCCACGTTGCTCTGGCGAACACCATAATGAACCTGGGTCGCGTAGATTCGCCCGCCGTGCAACGGTCGGAAGCCCAGAAGCCTGAACAGGCAGATGCAACCACGAAAGGGAACTAAGGCAGAGTTGCGGGAAAGTTTTCGTGCCGTCGCCGTTGCGCGCGATTACTTGCGATTCCGGTATAGCGTCGGGTCTACTTGCGCTGCCATGGCATCGGTATCCAAATCCAGACCAAGAAATTCTTTGATCGATTCCGCGTTTTGCTTAGGCTCTGCCAACAAACGACGATAGCCGATGCGCAGCACTTCAATCTCGGGCCTCTTCTGCAGCGCATCACTCATTTCCCGCAGATGGTTACTGAACGCTTTCGCCAGCACCTCATGACTCACCGAATCCGTTTTGCCTCTCCGCTTCAGCATCTCATCCTGCGAAGCAAGCACCTCCGGTAATGGCCGCTCCATAAAGATGACCTTGTATTTGTGCTGCCCAGGGATTGACAGCAGCAATTGCGAGATTACCTTGACGACTTTTCCTTCCGCTTCAGCAATGCGATGTGGTTCTTTGGGCAGGAGCTTGGCAGGTTCCCATTCGCAGTAACCTTTGGGATTGTCAACATCAGCTTTACGCTCATAGTCGGTCAGCATCGACATGCCGCCGGCGTTCAGCATCTGCATCATCAGGGAAGTACCGGAGCGGGGCAAACCAGAGACGATAGTGATCACAAGCGGGCTGATGCCTCCTTTGAATTTTTTTGCGGGACTAACGTGGAACAGAAAACTTCTTACGCTCACGCTTGGCTTCTTCGGTCTTGCCTGAATGTTCGTAAGCCTCCGCGAGCAGATTGTGAGCTTCAGGAAATTGCTCCAGCCGGCTTGCGGCAATCTCCAAATGCACTACCGCAGTCTTGTAATCTCCGGTTTTGATCAGGCTTGCGCCCATTTCATAATGCGCCCAGGTCGAATTGGGCTGCAACTCGATCGCTTTGTGCAGGTATTCAATAGCTTTTGCGTATTGTTGCAGTTCGAAAAAAGACTCGCCCATGGTGTATTGCGCCAGATACATCTTGCCGGTTTCGCCGATCACATGCTGCAGTATGCCGGAGGCTCGTTCCGGTTTGCCGTCTTCATTCAGTGCCTTGGCTTCTAAAACCTTGTTCACCAACCGGACCTGATCTTTCGGATCGATGCCGGCTACCGTGGTTGCCGTGGAAGATGTTTTCTGTAAACCCACATATCCGAGTGACGCCAATTTCTGCATTTCCGCCGACGTGAGTCCGGCCTTCGTGCTCGACCCATCGAAATGCTGACTGAACGAAGCTAACTGTCCGGCCATTGTATCCAGAGTGGCTTTGGCAGAAGTCGCCAGATTGTGCGAAGCGTCCGGATCGACAGTGAGATCATAGAGTTCTGGTTGGGGAGCGCGAATGTACAGGTATTTATTGGCTCGCCATGATTCCAGCAAGCTCATCCCGAATGCCTGTTGAGAGAAATCGCTGCGCGAATAAACCGGCTGATCGAGCGCCGTCCCTTTTGCCAGCCGCAGCAGCGATTGGCCTTGCATCTGGGAGGGAACTGGAATCCCTGCAGCTTCAAAAAGGCTGGAAGCAACACTCACCAGGCTGGCTTTGGCTTTTACCAATGTGGAGAGCGCCGCTCGACCGGGGTAAGAACTCGGAAGCTTGAGTACCAGCGGGACGCACACAGTTTCCTCATATAAGAAGACTCCGTGGGCGTCTTCTCCGTGCGCCCCGAGACTCTGCCCATGATCTCCGACCACGGCGATAATTGTGTCGTCAAACATCTTCTTGGCCCGGAGAGATGCGACAAGCTTACCGACCGCAGAGTCGGCAGCTGTGAGTCCTGAGTTGTAAGAGCCCGCGGTGGAAATGTCTGCATCGCTCAACTGCACCCAAACGAAGAATGGACTCTGTGTTACAGAGAGCCATGACGCGGCTCTTGCCGCCACCTCGGCGCCATTACGACGAACGGTCTGATGGCTGGTTTTCCCCCGGGTCGGCCTCGTAAATCCGGCATCGTAGCGTTCAAAACCGCGTTCGAAACCCGGAGCGTCGCCGGCCCGTGGATCGAGTTCGATGGTGCCCACAAATGCTGCGGTATGGTAGCCGCGGGCCCGCAGTATCTCAGGCATGAAGGGAACAGAAGCAGACAGCCGGTCTGCGAATTCAGTCATTTTGTGGCTTTGCGGATAGGTGCCGGTGAGGATAGTCGCTTCTGAGACCACAGTAGTTGGCGCCTGCGTGTAGGCGTGCTGGAAGACGATGCCCTGAGCCGCAAGGGCGTCCAGGTTAGGCGTGATCTTTGATTTCGCGCCCAGAAATCCCACGCGATCGGCACGCACGGACTCCAGGCTGATCAAGACTATATTCGGCTTTCCAGCCGGGAAAGCCGGATGAACCAGGGCCAAAAGACCAAGGAACAGCAGTGACTTACGAACAGCCATAAGAGAGTACAGTGTATCGCGACCCGTGTGGCATGGTTTTTCTTAAGGTGCGAATTGCAACCACAAATTGCGTTACAATTTGAGTCTCTCAGTTGATGGGCGACATTCTATGGTGAACCGTTCCCGCCACCTTCGCCTGGCTGTTCTTCGTCGAAGAGCTGTTTCGTATCCCGTTTAAGGAGGAATTATGGCGACCGCAATCAGCAATGTTGAGTTTGGGGATAAGGTAACCAGTTTCATCACAAAAGATCGCAAAATGCTTATCAATGGAAAATGGGTGGAATCCGCTTCCGGCAAGACTTTTCCTACCTATAATCCCGCTACGGGAGAAGTTTTGGCGCGGGTCGCGTCCGGCGAACATGAAGACATCGATCGCGCGGTTAAGGCGGCGCGGGCCGCATTTGAAAAGGGTCCGTGGCGGAAGATGAGCCCCTCGGAGCGTGGAAAAGCCATCTGGCGCCTGGGAGATCTGCTGGAGAAAAATCTCGAAGAGTTTGCCGAAATCGAAATGCTCGACAACGGCAAGCCGCTGAAGATTGCGCGTATCGCCGATGTTCCACTGGCCATAGATCTGTTCCGCTACATGGCGGGATGGGCAACCAAGATTGAGGGCAATACCATTCCCTTTTCAAAGCCCGGCCGCTATCACGCCTACACGCTGCGTGAACCGCTGGGAGTGGTGGGACAGATTATTCCCTGGAACTTCCCGTTATTAATGGCTGCCTGGAAACTTGGCCCGGCGCTGGCTGCCGGTTGCTGCGTAGTGCTGAAACCTGCCGAGCAGACTCCGCTGTCATGCCTGCGCCTGGGCGAACTGATTCAGGAAGCCGGCATTCCGGATGGTGTGGTGAACATTGTTCCGGGATATGGCGAGACGGCCGGAGCTGCGTTGGCGGCCCATCCGGACGTGGATAAGATTGCGTTCACAGGATCCACCGAAGTTGGCAAGCTGATTGTTCAGGCCGCAACCGGCAATCTGAAGAAGGTTTCTCTCGAGTTGGGCGGCAAGTCTCCCAATGTGGTTTTCGCCGATGGCGATGTGGACCAGGCAATCGCCGGCGCATCAATGGCCATCTTCTTCAACCATGGCCAGTGCTGCTGCGCTGGATCACGGCTATACGTCGAGAACAAAATATTCGACAAGGTGGTGGAAGGCGTCAGCGAAGAAGCTAAGAAGATCAAAGTAGGCCCGGGCTGGGAGGAATCCAGCGACATGGGTCCGCTGGTTTCCGAGGAGCAGCTCAAACGCGTCTGTGGTTACCTTGAGTCGGGATTTGCAGAAGGAGCCAAGGCCACGGTTGGCGGGCAGCGCAACGGGGACAAGGGCTACTTCGTGAATCCCACGGTGCTGATAAACACTACTGAAAAGGCTACAACGTCTTTGACGCGGCCCTGCCCTTCGGAGGTTATAAGCAATCCGGTTGGGGACGCGAAATGGGACACGACGTTCTGGAGATGTACACCGAGACCAAAGCTGTATGCATGGGACTTTAGATCCAGAGATCTGAAGTAAGTGATTTCGGGGAGGCCCTGCCTCCCCTTTATTTTCGACTCGAATTGGCGGAGTGAGCCTCTAGCAGTTTAACCAGCGTAAACAGAGAATGATTCACCGGAGCATTGATGCCCAGTTCATCCGCGCGCCGGGCGATGTATCCGTTGAGCGCATCGATCTCAGTGCGACGTCCGCGTTGGATGTCCTGCGCGGTTGAGGACCTGGCCTCAGACATTTGATTCGCGATCTGCATGACTCCGGCCATGCCATCTGTCGGACTCGCGATATTGGGCAGAACCACCCCGGCCCGCTGCGAGACGTTCCAGAATTCATTCACTACAGTTTGCATGATCCGGCGCGCATCAGCGCCGGCGGCGATCTCGCCATAGCGCGCCTGTCCCAGAGCGGAGATGGCATTTAGCGCGCAGTTCCACAATAGCTTGGCCCATAGTTCACCATCAATGTTGTCGGTCAATCGGCAAGGAATACTGGCACGCTCGAACATCTCCGCAATCGCCCGCGTTCCAGGCGATTCAGGCAGCACTAGATCGCCGCGCCCCACGTGCTTGATCTGG
Organism: Acidobacteriota bacterium; assembly: GCA_003224855.1. Classification (GTDB taxonomy): domain Bacteria; phylum Acidobacteriota; class Terriglobia; order Terriglobales; family Acidobacteriaceae; genus Gp1-AA142. Next base: position 17,946 of record QHZY01000030.1, read on the forward strand.
CCTGGTTGCGGCACCGAGGCGGCAACATAGACCACCGCAGCCAAAGCCTCGATCCCGGTTGCGCTCCGAACCTGTTCCGCATTCTCAACTCCATTCTGCAGACATAAGAATGTTGCGTCCGAAGCCAGAAATGGGGAAAGGCTCTTGGCCGCAGTTACCGTGTCGACGGTCTTCACGCAGAACAGAACCAGTTCAGCACCGTGCGCGGCACTCATCTCCGTGGATGCATGGACGGGCACGTGCTTCCGGAAATGCAGCGAGTCATGAAAAAGGCCACTGCGTCGAACGGCGTCGACAAAGTGCTTGCGGCCAATCATGGTGACGTGCGCGCCGGCGTTGGCCAGCATGCCGCCGAAATATCCGCCCACAGCGCCCGCGCCGACTACAGCGATGCGCGGCCAATTCTTCTCTTCAGGCATTCTTAGCAGCCACTATAAAGCAAAATCGCAGCAGATCTGGCCCAGGCAGAACCTATATGATGTGGCTGACGCAGTTCAGGTCAAACCTGATCTACGCCAGCCAGATTTGAAGTTCCATCTACTGCATTCCTCCGGCAGATTCTGTCGCGGCCAGTGCGTGTTGAGTCTTGAGATCGCGGTTCTTCTGCAGTGGTTTCGCCGCCCGTTCCTTCTTGCTCTCGCGCCGGTCTCCACCATCGTTGCATTCCTGCTGAACTACCCTCCGGAGCGCGCTCTTCGCTCAGCAGAGGAGCATCAGACGGGTTGTCGGCTAATACCAGAGATGGAGATACAGAAAGCGCAAGTGCAATGATCACCATACGCGCTATCATGATTTCACCCTTCCGTTCTTAACTGGTTACGTTTGAAGTAGCGCCTGCACGGTGGCCCTGATTTCTCCTTGCGCAAGCACTCTGCCATTGATAACGAGTTAGCGCAGGATTTATTCCGTGAAGTCCGGTGAAATGATTGGCGGGAATCTGGAGCGAGCGGAACGTTCTTAGAGTTGCGAATCTGGTGGACCTGGTCGGGATCGAACCGACGACCTCTTCCATGCCATGGAAGCGCGCTCCCAGCTGCGCCACAGGCCCACAATGGAGGGGACTGCTAAGATTCTGACGCAGCGGCATGCGATAGTCAAACTCGCCTGGAAACTTCCAGGGCTGAACGGGCTTTGTGAATTGCCCAAAAGTGAGTATCCTAAAACACGGGCACTAGCGCACATGAGATCGGGTCCGACTTTTTTGTTCAGATATTTTCTTCTCGGGATGTTGTCAGCGGCGGCGATGCAATCGCCTCTACACTCGCAAAACGTGAACAACGCCCAGCCTGTTGCATACGCTTCGGTGAGCCAGCTGAACATGCTGCTCGGGCAACTCGAGCAGGTGTCCCAGGCCACCCAGGTGGATCTCGCGAAAATGCGGGTAGAAAAATGGAAGACTGATTCCAACAGCAAACATCAGGCGCAGGGTAATGTCGAATCCATCCAGCGCAACCTGCAAACGGCGCTGCCGGAAATGATCAGCCAGTTGCGGAATTCGCCGGAGAACCTGAATTCAACGTTCAAGTTGTATCGCAACCTGGATGCGCTTTATGACGTGTTCAGTTCGGTGGTGGAATCTGCCGGTGCATTCGGGAGCAAAGACGAGTTTCAAACGCTGGAGAACGACCTGAACTCATTTGAGAAATCAAGACGCGCTTTTGCCGACCGTCTTGACTCACTTTCCGGCTCGAAAGAAACGGAACTGGCCAGATTGCGCGCGGCCCTGCAATCGGCGCAGGCGACTTTGGCGGCCCAGCCGCCCAAGAAGGTCGTCGTGGATGACAACCTGCCGGCGAAAAAGCCCTCTGCCAAAAAGAAGCCTAAGCCGAATCCAGCAACCTCTACACCGCCGAGCAAGCCGCCCAGCGCTTCACAGGACTGATGCGTTCTCTCTAACACGTTCTGAATATTAGCCTTAGTCTGTGGAACAATACGCTCACCGGCGGAGTCTAACTACTTGAACGGGGTTTCATCGCGTTAACGAACAGGCGTAGGTCACACGCCAGGAAAGACCTATAATGGGGGTACGCCATGAAGGCCTTGGCGGGAGCAGCCACATTGGGTGATCTTGCGAGTGCGATAGGGGTTCGGGCGCACGAATCCGCGATTGTTGAGGAATTGAAAGCCGGATCAGAGTTGGCCTACGACCAGCTGATCAACGAGTTCCATCAATCCATCTATAGCCTGGTTTATCGAATCGTTGCGGACAGTGCTGACGCAGCGGACACCACCCAGGAAGTATTTCTGAAAGTGTTTCGCGGGATCAAGCACTTTCACGGACAATCGAGCCTGAAGACCTGGATCTACCGCATTGCGCTTCACGAAGCGTCTAACCGCCGGCGCTGGTGGTTTCGGCATAAGTCGAGGGAAATAACGCTCGAAGCCGGATCGTCATGCGAAACGCCGTTTTCAGGTTTGCAGGAAACCTTGTCGAATGAATCTGAGTCGCCATTCGAGCATGCGAGGCATGAGGAAATTCGCGCCCGCGTGGAGCAGGAATTAAGGCAGGTACCCGAACCTTTTCGCACCACGGTGGTACTTCGTGACCTGGAAGACATGTCGTACGAGGAGATTGCGGAAATAACTCAAGTTTCGCTTGGAACCGTGAAGTCGAGGCTGACCCGGGGGCGCGAGGCTTTGCGGAAAAGACTGATCGGGTATGTGCGCGAAGTCGGGCCCGAACTTGGCCTGCAGTCTCCGGAAGAGGGTGAGTGCGAAAAGCGCGCCAGTCGGACCGCTCAGGGCGGAATAATCGAGGTGGCATCATGAACTGCACCCAGGCCCGGCAGTTGTTCTCGCCTTATCTCGATGGTGTCGTGAGCGGTGTGCAAATGCAATCGCTTGATCGGCATATGCGCCAGTGCGTTGAGTGCCACAGTCAGTACAACTCTTTGCAGCAGACCCAGCAAATGCTCGCTTTAGCGGGAAGGCGTAAGCCTCCGGCAGAGATGGCGCTTAAGATCAGGCTGGCAGCCTCGCGTGAAGCGGCCCGCGCCCGCCGTTGGCGCTGGGAAGGTGTGCACGTGCGGCTGCAAAACGTGCTGAATGCCTTCATGGTTCCTGCCACCGCGGGATTAATGACCGCAGTCACGGTTTTTGCCATGCTCATGGGTTATCTTGCGCCGCTGCAGGCCGGAAATCCGGATGTTCCCCTGCTTGTCTATACAGCACCGCAGCTGCAGCAGTCAGCTTTCGCCACCGGTATCGAATCCATCAATTCAGATTCCCTGGTGATTGAGGCTTACGTGGACTCCGTGGGCAGAGTGCAGGATTACCGCATCCTTTCGGAGCCGCCCGAATCGCAGCAATTGCTGCCCCAGGTGAAGAACATGCTGATTTTCACGACGTTCCGCCCGGCAACCAATCTGGGACGTCCAACCGCAGGGCGAGCCGTGCTCTCGTTTTCGAAAATCAGCGTACGTGGCTGAGTTGGGGGGACAGCATACGTTGACCCTCGATTAGAGACACCTTACACTTAATTATCGCCGCCGATCGCGCCATCCTGCAGGAGGTTTCCCTGAAAAGCGGTTTTGTGTATGCATGTTGGTTAGCGGTCATCGTGCTGCTTGCCACTGTCGGTCTCGCTCAGACTTCTCTCAAAGTTGCTCTGGACACCAACGAAACACTGTTCACGGTGCTGACCGCAATGAACGCATGCGGATACGACCAGGATCTTTCGATCTCTGATCCGCTGCGCAGTGAAATTCGCGCAGAACTAGCGCAGAAGCTGGAAGCCGACGCAGCAGCCAAGGAAACTGCACAGGCGTTGTGCCAGTATTATCAGGAACACCGCAAGCCAGACGATTCGAAGACCTTAGCCCAATACATATCTTTGGCACTCTTTCTGGGCTCTCCGCCGGCATTCGCTCCCAAAGTGAAGGAAGCCGACCTGCCGCCTGAGGTGCGCTCGCTGGTGGGGATGGTTCCACTGCTGCAGCCGTTTTATAAGAGCGCACAAGTTCACGAACTTTGGCAAAAGCACCACCCCGGTTATGCCAGTCTGACCGAGCGTTATCACGATCCGGTTGCCAAAATGTTGTTCGACACTGAAATCTATCTAAAGTTTCCCTCCGCGGGGTTTTTGGGCCGGGGATTCACGGTGTTCGTTGATCCGATGGGAGCGCCCAGTCAAACTAATGCCAGGGTTTACAGCACCGATTACTTCGTGGTGTTATCACCTGGCAAAAACTCTGCCTTGAAGATGGACCAGATTCGCCACACCTATTTGCATTACCTGCTGGATCCCCTGTCAATGAAGTATCCGGCGACCATGAAGCGGCTTGAACCGCTGCTGGTCAGCGTGAAGAACGCGCCCATGGATGACAGTTTTAAGACCGACAGCTCGCTGCTGGTGACCGAGTGCCTGATCCGGGCAGTCGAAGCGCGTACCGCCAAGGCGACCGACGTGCAGCGGGAGCAGATTGTGCAAAGTTCTGTTGAACAGGGGTTTATCCTGACCCGCTACTTTTACGACGCCTTGCAGCCTTTCGAGAAAGATGCTCCCGGTCTGCGCACTGCTTACGTTGACATCGTCGGCAACATAGACGTAGGTAAGGAGCAGAAACGCGCGGCGCAGGTTCAATTCGCATCGGCCGCCGACCCTGAGCTGCTGAGCGCCGGAAGGACCGCCGAGACAAGGTTACTTGTTGATGCTGAGCAGAAGCTGTCTTCGGGTGATGTAGCCACTGCCCAGAAGCTGGCGCAAAAAGCGCTGGACGAAAAACTAGAAGATCGCGGCCGGGCGCTGTTTATCCTGGCGGAAGCGGCTACCGCGAGTCGTGACATTCAGAATGCGACCAGGTACTTTCAGCAGGCGCTCGAAGCGGCCAGCGAGCCGAAGGTGGTTGCCTGGTCACATATCTATCTTGGAAGAATTTTCGATCTGCAGGAAAATCGGGATGCGGCGGTTGAGCAGTATCGCGCGGCCTTGACGGCCGGCGCAGCCTTGCCGGAGGCAAAGGCAGCGGCGGAGCGGGGCTTGGCCGCGCCTTACGAGCCACCTGGCGGCGCTCGCAAGCAGGATGAGGATCAGTAGCTACAGTTTAGTGGTCGAGAGAGACGAAGATCGGTTCAAGGAGAAAGCATGAAGCAAACAGCGATAGTCGTGACCCTGGTAATGATCACGATGGTGGGTGCGAGCGCTCAGCAACCGGCCCCGGCGGCCCCGGCCCCGGCGGCTGCCGGGCAGGCGAACGCCGCGCCGCCGGCAACACCGCCACAAGGTAAACGTCCGCCCCAGGCCAAAACCCAGCCTGAATTCGATGCCTACAAAGCGGCCATGGCAAACAGCAACGATGGCGCGGCGATGGAAAAGTCGGCTGACGAATTCGCAGCAAAATACCCCGACAGCGAAGTCAGAATTTTGCTCTATGAAGCGGCTATGCGGGCGTATCAATCCGCGAACAATGCCGACAAAATGATGGATATGGGGCGCAAGGTTCTGAAGCTCGATGCGGACAATCCCGAAGCGCTGGTGGGGGTTGCCCAGGTGCTGGCAGAGCGCACCCGCGATACTGATCTGGACAAGGACCAGCGTTATGACGAATCTATCAAGCTGGCACGGCACGCCCTGGAGACCATCGATACTGACCTGGCGATTCCGGCGGGCACTCCACAGGACAAGATTGACAGTTACAAGAACTTCATGCGTTCGAATGCAAACTATGTGATCGGCACGGTCCTCTACAATCAGGATAAATTTGCCGATGCCGAAGCCGCCTTCCATAAGGCAATTGACATCTATCCGTCGCAAGCCGATCCGCTAGTTGTTTTGCGGCTGGCATTAGCGCTGGATAAGCAGGAAAAATATTCCGATGCGCTAAAGTATGCCGACCAGGCAGTCACCATGACCCAGGACAGTTCTCAACTGGGGCAGATGGCAAGGAAGGAACGCGAGCGGCTGGCGGCATTGACCCGGTCAAGCGCGCCACCGCCGGCCTCGAATACCTCGCCGCAGAAGAATTAGGAGGCTGAACGAATCGGCGGAAGGGAGGAGACCGCCCAGTCATGCCTCATGCGATGAAATCCATCGACCATTCCGGATTGGAATCAGCACTCGCCTACCCTTTTTCGCGTCCTGATCTTCTGATCCAGGCCCTGACTCACAGTTCCCAGGCGCGAGAGATGGAGTCCTCGCAGGCTGGAGAAGGCAAACGGGTCCCTGACAATGAGCAACTTGAGTTTCTGGGTGACGCGGTTCTTGCTCTTACTACCACTGAAGAATTGTTCAATCGATATCCCGGATTCAGTGAAGGCGAGCTTTCAAAATTGCGAGCGCACCTGGTGAGTGAGCGCCACTTGATCCGGGTAGCGCAGGAACTGCAGCTCGGGCGTTACCTCAGGCTGGGGCGTGGCGAGGAGAAGAGCGGTGGGCGAAACAAAACGGCTTTGCTGGTCGACGCGTTCGAAGCTGTGCTGGGCGCGGTTTACCTGGATGGAGGCATGGAACCGGCGAGGCGAATGGTGCTGCAGTTCGTAGTCACTCCTGAACTCGAGCGCATAGCTCTGAACGGTCAGAGCCTGCCGCTTACCGATTACAAATCCGCCCTTCAGGAACGCCTGCAAGCCGTAGGAAAATCACAGCCCACCTACGTCATGGTGAAAGAGCAAGGCCCGGAGCACAACAAGGTATTTACGGTCGAAGCTCGCCTGCACGCCGCCAACAATGGCGGGCCAGAGTTTGTTGGCCGGGCGGAAGGTTCAACTAAGAAGAATGCCGAACAGGAAGCGGCGCGGCAGGTTTTGGAGTATCTCGCCACCGTCCCTCCCGTTCCATTGGAGCGAGCCCGGCGCAAAGAAGCGCGCAGCCGAAGCGGAGTATGACCAGTAAGCAGGACTCGGCGGGATCTCTCCAGTCATTGTTGGGGACAGTCGTAATCGCCGTTTTCGTCATCACGTTCATCGTGCAGGCGTTTCAGATTCCCTCCGAATCGATGGAGAACACCCTGCTAGTGGGCGACTACCTGTTGGTCGACAAGCTCTGTTACGGGGGTAGGGGCTTGGGAGATCACATCATGCCGTATCAGAAGATCTCACGCGGAGATGTGATTGTGTTTCATTATCCGGTCGATCCGAAGCAGCATTTCGTCAAGCGCGTGATTGGCGTACCTGGCGACCGGCTGCGCATGGTGAACAAGACGGTTTACATCAACGGCAAACCACTGACCGAACCTTACGTTCGATTCATCGAGCCCCCCAGTAATCTGTTTCGCGATAACTTTCCGCGTACCGACATGCCGGTTATCTACGGCATGGAGGGGAAGTGGTGGCTGGAGATGCGCAAATTAGTGGAGGACGGCGAACTCATCGTTCCGCAAGGACATTATTTTGTGATGGGTGACAATCGCGACGACAGCCAGGACAGCCGGTATTGGGGCTTCGTACCGCGGGAAAACATCATCGGACGCCCGCTGCTGATCTACTGGTCTGTGAAGAGTGCCGATGAAGACGCGCGCGGCGGCAAGGCTTACCGATTCGCATATGCGCTGACACATCTGTTTCAGAACACGCGCTGGAGCCGCACGCTGCGGCTGGTACACTAATTGGGGTCGCGAGGTGGGGACCGTAGAGCACAGATTCTTGCAGGCGTTTGACAGGATGGAAAAAACGATCGTAGCGAAGAAAAGCGACGTCGTAGACAAAAAGGCTGTGGACGAGAAGCCGAAGGAGACTACGGTCGAGTTTCTGGCGTCTCTCGCGGCCGTGTTGGTCACGGGTTTATTCATCATAACTTTTGTGGTGCAGGCGTTCGAGATTCCGTCGAGCTCGATGGAGAACACTCTGCTCATTGGTGATCACGTGTTCGTCAACCGTATTCAGTTTGCGCCCAAAAGCAACTGGATCGGGCCCCTGCTTCCCTACCGGGATGTGCGCTTTCGTGACATCGTCGTCTTCCTCTCGCCCGAGACCCCCGGACTGTACGTAGTGAAACGAATCATCGGGATTCCAGGAGACCACATTCACTTGCGCGATGGAGTTGTCTACCGCAACGGTGAAGCGCTGAACGAGCCCTATGTGCTGCACGACCGGGATACGATGGACCCGTACCGCAATAATTTTCCCTCGGTGCCGCCGACCGATGATCCCAATGTGTGGTCGAGTTGGGCAGTGGATTTGACTCTATTCCTGGGCAGAGTCGTGATCCATTTCTTTGACGAGACCCGCTGGAAACGGACGTTCCAGTTTGTGCGATGAAAACCCTCGGAGTTTCCGGTGGGGCAACGTGAAGTTTTTCCCGTACAAGCGGCGCGCGCTGGCGGCAGCAATCATTTTGCTGGCGCTGTTTGTGATCCGACCCGGCGCGTCGCGGCTCAAATCGCGAATTATTCGTTCCATCAGCGCAAGCGTGGGGCGTGCCGTGGACATTGGGTCGGTGCACATCCGGTTGCTGCCGCGGCCCGGATTCGATTTGCAGAACCTGGTGGTTTACGACGACGTGGCGTTCGGCGCGGAGCCCATGCTCAGGGCGAGCGAGGTGACTGCGAACTTACGGTTGACTTCGCTTGTGCGAGGAAGAATCGAGATCGCGCGCCTGGAACTCACCGAACCCAGCCTGAATCTGGTACACGGCGAAGCCGGCCACTGGAATATCGAGGGGCTGCTGGAACGAACGGCGCGCATGCCACTTGCGCCTACCGGCAAAGCGAAATCGGAACCCCGACTGGGCTTTCCTTATATTGAGGCCACATCCGGACGCATCAATTTCAAAAGTGGTCCAGAAAAAAAACCTTACGCGCTGACCAACGCCGATTTTTCGTTGTGGCAGGAATCGGAAAATACTTGGGGAGTGCGGTTGAAGGCGCAGCCCTTTCGCACGGACATGAACCTCAACGAT
>QHZY01000150.1 GCA_003224855.1 Acidobacteriota bacterium
AAGGGCCTGTCCAGCGGATACGCACCGCTGGGCGCGGTGATCGCCACCGAAAAAGTAGTGGATGCGATCGCTTCCGGCACGGGCGCGTTCCTGCACGGCTTTACTTACAATTCACATCCCATCTCGCTGGCCGCCGGGCTGATGGTGCTGCATTACAATCAAGAGCGCGAACTGGTCCGGGCTGCAAACTCAGAAGAAACCGATACAGTGGCTGCCAGCTTGGGCCGCGAACTCGAAACTCTTCTTGAGATCGAATCAGTGGGAGACGTGCGCGGCATGGGATTGTTGCGCGGAGTAGAGTTCGTGGCAGACAAGAAAAGCAAGCAGCCATTCGAACCAGCAGAGAATTTCGCGGCGAAGGTCGGCAGCGAGGCATCCAAACGTGGCCTGCTGGTCTATCCCGTCCAGGGCTGCGTAGACGGTAACGCCGGGGACCACGTGCTTATCGCGCCGCCGGCGGTGATTACACGCGAGCAGATCCGAGAGGCGGTTCGATCGCTGCGGGAGGCAATCGCGGCGGCGTAAAGCTGGCCTGTGTCATGCCGAGCGCAACGCGGGATCTGCAGTTCGCAATGGTAATAATATACTTGACAAAATAGAGAGTTCTTCACTTGGGACATGGATATGGCAAAGGAAAGAACGGCAGCTAAGATCAGCACGCTTCGCGGACTCGGGATGATGGTCATCAGGCCATCGCAGAGCACGCTCCTGCCACCCCACTACAAACAAGCTAACCTTCTGAGGGACGGCAAATATAAATGAAGCCACTGCCAGCACCGCATGTTCCCGACAAAACGGAGTTTGAGAGATTTGATAACGCGATCAGGCGAGTTCTCGGCGTGTCGAAAGAAGAACTGCTCAAACGGGAAGCGGGAGAAAAGAAGCACAGAGCACGAAAGCGGCGACCGAAGAAGTAGCTCAATGAAGCAGTCGGTCAAAGTCGCAATCATAGGATATCTGGGTGCGGTTGCCGTAATCGCCCTCGCCTGCCTGATGTTGGCCTTGGCCGTGAGGTACTGACGATATGTTCGCAATCACAAAGGAACGCTGTGGAGCTACAGAGGTTCGACAACGCGATCAGGAAAGTCCTCAGCGTGTCGAAAGAAGAACTGCTTAAACGGGAAGCGCCGCAGAAACGGACATGGAAGCGTAAGGGGGGGCCAAGTGACCGACGAAGAGATTGTTCAGGCGGTTCGCTGGCGATACCGCATCTGCAATTATCTCTTCCGACTCGGAGCTATCTGGATTCTGGCTGGAGCCATCATACGGTTTTTGGCAACCCGCTACGACTGGTGGAACTGGCAGGGGCACGAGATCGAGCTGGTCGGGTTCGGAATCTTCACAGCGGGTCTCGCTATGACATTTGCAATCTACCGCTGCCCAGTCTGCGACCATTACCTGAGTAAATATCGACCCGACAAAAAGCGCTGTGCCCATTGCGGAGCGAATGTGCGCTAGGTATTTGTTGTGCGAAGTATATTACTGCAGTTCGCAATCCTCGTGCTCACAATCACTTAGCAATTTACCCGCGATTTACCTCCAGAGTATTGCCGGGAAATCCACTCGCCAAGCAGAATGCGCCCTCAGGAGGCATTTATGGCGAGCATTCCAACCAAATTCCAGGACCTCTGTGAACCGGGCGATCCCGAGCTGCTGAACCAGGCAAAGAAATCAGCCCGCTTCAAAGACGCAGTTCGAGTGCAGGAAAGCGTAACCGCGGGTATGGAAAAACGCGCTCTCATCTGGATAGCAGGGCGGCTGCCGGCCTGGGTCACGCCTGACCACCTCACCATCCTCGGCTTCTTCGCACAAGTGATGGCTGGAGTTTCATTCGTTCTGGCCGGAGCCAACAAGTTATGGCTATTTTCCGTGATCCTGTGTCTGGCAATGAACTGGTTTGGCGATAGCCTGGATGGCACGCTGGCGCGAGTTCGGCAGCAACTCCGTCCTCGCTATGGGTTCTACGTGGACCATATGGTCGACAGCTTGGGCGCGCTGGTGCTGATGCTCTGCCTCGGCTTATCGGGTTTTATGCATCCCTGGATCGCCGCCGGCCTGCTGGTTGCATTCCTTTTACTTTCAATTCAATCGTATCTTGCGACCTATGCGCTGGGGGAATTCCGCTTATCGTTCTGGCGCTTTGGCCCGACGGAGATTCGCATCCTGCTGTCGATGGGCTGCCTTGCGCTGCTGAACCACTCAATGGTGCTGCATGGACGCTTTCGCTTGTTCGATGTTGGAGGACTGGTTGGGATCGCCGGAATGACGCTGATGCTGATCGCTGCAACGGTTCGCAATACGATCAGGCTGTATCGCGAGGAGAAGATCCGGTGATCTTCGCAACTCCTGCATACCGGGCGCGGCGAGCGATGCGCAGTTGCGGAGTTCAGCGCGAGCGCCTAATCCATGTGATTGTGCGCCTGCCGTTCCACCGACCAGATGGCTTCCGCATTCGGTTCGAACGGATAGACGTGAACCATCCAGCCGAAAATCTGTGGGATAAACTTGCCGCCCTCGGCATCGCACTCGAATTTTGTGGTGATCGATCCATTGAGACCGAATTTCGGGTGCGGGCCCCACACCTCGCGCTTACTGCCTTCCGGAGGCATGCACATCTTCACGTGCGCGTGCCACTGCGCCACACTCAGCGGAATGCGTTCATCGAGTTCGTCTTCTGTGGCATTCTTGGGCGCGGTGTACATAACTCCGATCAACTTATAATCATCCCCGTCTTTCTCGTATAACAACGAGGTGGGTTTCTCCGGATTGAAGTGCATCCCTGCCTGGAAGGCGTACCAGTAATTAGTGAAGTGATATTGCTTTTGAGGAAGATTGGGAAGAAATATCTTGTACCCGTCTGACAGGGCGATCTTGTAATCCATGTACTTTGCGGCAGCTTTCCGGGCTCCTTCGACTACGTGGGCGGCCTTTTCGTCGTCGCCAGGCTTAGACTCTCGCATCCTGGTCATTTTCATATGCGGGCCCATATCCATGTGGCGGTTTTCCATGCTGTGCATGGCATGGGAGCTAGCGTCGCCACTGGTGCCCGGCATGTCATGCATCTTTGACATTTCGTGCCCGGACATGTCGCGGCTGGACATGTCGTGCCCGGACATGTCGCGGCTCGATGTTTCGCGGCTGGACTGATCCCTGGACGGATCCAGGCCCGCCATGTCACCGGATTTCGGTTCTTGAGCGAGCGCGATAACTGTCAGCAAAAGTACATTGCACGATAAGGCCAGAGGACGCTTGCGCATGAGTCTCTCCCCAGGGACACTAACCCTGAAGCAGAGTAGATGTTTCGGTAATAAAAGACACGTGCCGTCCGTTACCGGCGTAATGATTACCTGAAAGAAGCACATTCCTCGCGACGAAGGTGATCAGCAGGGGACACAACACTCGGGAATCGCCCGGAACGACATCGGCTTATTGGGGAATAGATAGGAACAGTTCGCTGTTTCCCGGCTACATTCTCAAGACGTCGGCTGCGGCGTTCATCCCGGAGCGAATGCAATCCGGGATACCAATGCCGGTATAGGCATTTCCGGCCAGCGCCAAGCCGGGCAGTTTGCGCCGCAGTTCGTCAATCCGCGCCATTCGATCAAGATGTCCGACCGTATATTGCGCCATGGATCGAATCCACCGAGAGATGGACGTAAACAACGGATCGGCAGTGATTCCGAGCACGCGTTGCAGATCACGACGGACGATTTCAGTGATTCGCAGGTCATCCATTTGCATATAACGGTCGGCGTTAGTGCCGCCAAGGAAGCAGCGAATCAAAGCAATATCTTCTGGCGCACGAAATGGGAACTTGTTGTGGACGAATGTGGCTGCCAAAATCTCCAGCGGCTCATTTTTGGGCACAAGAAAGCCGAAGCCTGGCGCTAGTGACTCCCGAACTTTGTTGTCGAAGGCGAGCGCAACTATGATCGAAGAGTTATAGGGTATTGCCGCCAGTTCTGCGGCAAGCGTGAGATCGGCGATGTGCAGTAATTTTGCAGCGACGTATGCAGGCGCTGCGATGATCACCGCATCGACCTGGTCTGAATCGTATCCCGCCGAAACCAGCCACTTACTGCCCTGGGGCTGAAGCGCCTGGACCGAAGTATCAGGACGGACAAATTCCGGCTGCAGTGAGTTGGCCAGCGCATCTGCAAGTTGCTGCATTCCGCCCTTCAACGCCGTGAACAGAGGCCGCGGGGGATTCCGGGAAGGGCTGGCCTTACGCCGCTGGAGCATTCCTCGACTCAAGCTTCCGTACTTCTTCTCCATTTCGACGAAGCGCGGAAGCACGGCCCGCATGCTCATCTGTCTCGCGTCACCGCCATACACTCCCGCCAGCAATGGAGCAACGAGTTGGTCGAGCATCTCTTGACCGTAGTGACGCTCCACGAAAGCAGCCACGCTTTCATCGCCTGTGACCATTGACTCAGGGGCATCGAACCACTCGCGCGCGATTTTTGCTTTGGTGTTCCAGGAAAAGAGCTGGGAGAAGAGGGTGGGCATTACGCGCGTGGGTGCCATGAACATCAAGCCGTTTGGTATTGGAACCAGACGGCCATTTTTCACAACGTAAGTCTTGCGCTGCGCGTCGTTGGATGTGATCAGCTGGTCTTCAAGCCCAATTTCGCGACAGAGGTCGGCTGCCCACGATTTCTCGGTCAGGAAAGAATCCGGGCCGGCTTCAATCAGGCATTTGTGCACTAGTTCGCTGTGCAGTACGCCACCAAGGCGCGAGCTGGTCTCGTACAGGAGGTAGTCAATATCGGCGCCGGCGGCACGTTGCTTTTGCAACGCGTAGGCGGCAGAGAGGCCTGAAATTCCTCCGCCGATGATGGCGACGCGCGTCATGCAATGATTATGGCAGGCGCGACTTCACCAGGTCAGCGAGGGCCGCAGTCAAGATCGCCGAGTCGTTCAGCGAGTCGGCACGCCACAGCCGCATACCTTGCTGCGCAGCGAACCGCTTAAAGCCGATATCGATGTCATAAAGAACCTCAACGTGATCGCAGACAAACCCGATCGGCTGAATGAATACGCCGGAGTTCCCCCTTGCCCTCAGGCCGCTGATGGTGTCTTCGACGGTCGGCCCGAGCCACTCGCCCCCTGACATTCCCTGGCTTTGGAAAGCGAATACCCAGTCCGATTCGCCTAGACCGGTTTGTTGCGCAACCAATCTGGCGGTTTCCTTTGCCTGCCTTTCATATGGATCACCCTCGGTAATGGTGCGCTGAGGCACGCTGTGAGCAGTGAAGATGACGGGAATCTTCAACCCGAGCTCCCTACAGGCTGTTTGCCAGCTGCTCTGCAATTTTTCGCCGAAGGCACGTACCAGCAGAGGATGATTGTGCCAGCTTTCAATGAAATCGATCGCGAATGGCTGGCTATTCTCTCCGCCCAGGGCAGCACGGTAAAGCCCAACGCTGGTGCGTGAATTCTGCGGGGCCATGCAGATCACGATCGCGCGTTCGATGTGGTCCGCCTTCATTTCACTTAGCGCATCGGCTATGAAAGGCTTCCAGTTGCGCATACCGACGTAGCTGGGGAGGCCAATTTTCGCCTGCAACTGGTCGCGTTGGGTGAGAGTCCAGCAGGTCAACGGAGATTGACCGATCGCGGCGTACCGG
>QHZY01000151.1 GCA_003224855.1 Acidobacteriota bacterium
AGAGAGTCATGCCAATCCTTATAACCAGTACGCCTTGTCTAAATATTCCCAGGAGATTGCCGCTTTGCGGCTGGGCTTGGCTAATCGCATCCCCACCACGGCTCTGCGCTACTCAATCACGCAAGGACCTCGTCAGTCACCGTACAACACATACTCCGGGATCTGCCGCATTTTTACGCAGCGCTTGCTGGCAGGCGATTCCCCGGTGGTTTACGAAGACGGAAATCAGCTGCGCGACTACGTTCACATTGACGATGTAGTCTCAGCAAACCTGCATGTCGCCTTGGATGACCGCGCCAATTTTGAGGCCTTTAACGTCGGCAGCGGGCGCGGTACTACCGTCCTTGAATACGCCGCCACGCTGGCGAAGATTTTAGGCTCTGACATCAAGCCGGTGGTGCCGGGAAAGTTTCGGGTTGGTGATAATCGCCATTCCGTTTCCGATATTCAGAAGCTGCAAACTTTAGGATGGAAACCCACGCGTGATCTCATCCTGATCATGCGTGATTACGCAGATTGGCTGCGCGCTTCCGGGAGGAGCCTTACAGGGTACTTGGAAGCCGACCTGCAAATGGAAAAGATGGGTGTCGTGTGCGGCGTCTGCTGAACCGGGCCTTGCGTCAGAAAAGAAAACGAGTGAGGAAGTAATGAGTGCATCTGTACCGGTTCGTAGTCTGCCTGCGCGCAAACTCGCCGTTTCTCCCATCACTTGTGCCGATGAGTACTTCACGTCTCTCACCCAGGTTCTGCAGCAGGTTCCGCGCGCCGCAATAGAAGAGGTAGCGGCGGTGCTGCTGCAGGCATACGAGGATGGAAGGACGGTGTTCCTGTTTGGAAACGGGGGCAGCGCATCACTGGCCTCTCACTTTGCCTGCGATCTGGGCAAAGGCACGGCCCCCAAAGATGGCCGCCGCAAGCGGTTCCGTGTTGTCGCCCTGACCGACAACGTCCCTACTCTAACCGCCTATGCTAATGACAACAGTTATGACGATATTTTCGCCGAACCTTTGCTGAATCAGATTGCGCCTGGGGACGTGGTGCTGGCCATCAGCTGCAGCGGCAATTCCACAAATGTTCTGAAGGCTTTGAAGGTTGCACGTCAGGAGAATGCGTTCCTCATCGGCTTGACTGGATTTGCAGGCGGTCGCATGAAAGCGCTCTGCGATGTTTGTCTGGTGGTGCCCTCCGGCAACATGCAACTGATTGAGGACGTGCATCTTAGCATCGCTCACTGCATCTTCAGCATCGCTCACCACCAGATCAGCCGTGGCGCTCTGCTCAGCGTGAAGGCAAGCAACAGCAACGATTGATCTCCACTTTGCACAACGTGATCCTGATCAAGTCATGAAAAGAACCACCACGCTCACCCTGAGAGTACTGGCCGCGGATCTGCTTTGGATCTGTGTAGCTATGCTGGCCGCCATCACGGCGCGTTTCGGTTTCGGGTGGGGAGATGAGACCGCCAGTAGTGTTGCCCGATCTTTCGGACCGGAGCTGATTTCAGCGTTGCTAATGTGGATGATGCTCTCCTCCTGGAAAGATCTGGATGGCTTTGCCAGTGGCTGGTGGCTGCCAACTGTGATCTCGCAGGTATCTGTTGCGGTAGCAACATTGATGGCTGTGCTGCTGGCAGGAGAGTATCTGGCTCGAAATTATATTTCTCGGCTGGTTTTGCTCTACTTCGCGGCCCTGTTGATTGTCGGCTTCACCGGGATTCGGTACGCGATCTATGTTGCCATCGTAACCAAGCGGCGAATGGGAGGAGTCCGTCGTGTGGTCATCGTCGGGGCCGACAAAGTCGCTGCGGAACTGGCGGCCAAAATCAATCTGCACCCCGAGCTGGGGCTTGAGGTGACCGGATACCTTTACCCGGAAGGCGATCTGCGCTGCGATGAAATCAGAGATCATCGTCAGAGCACGACGGTTCCGGCGCTCGGCATCATGGAATTGCTGGCAGAAAAGAAAGTAGATGAACTGGTGTTGCTGAATCCGCAATCCAGCCAGCGTGAACTCCTCAATTTAGTAGCGATGTGCCGAAATGCCGGCATGCAGGTAAGCGTCGTGCCGCCGCTGTACGACCTCTACTTATCCCAAGCCGCCATCGTGGATGTCGGCGGTGTCCCTCTTCTGCGATTCCAGCAACCCGAGGCGCCACTCGCGACCCTGGCCGCAAAGCGGGTGGTCGACATCACGCTGGGAATCCTGCTGGGGATTCTGGCCTTACCGATCGTTACCATCTCGGCCTTGATTCTGCGGCTCAGAAAAGGACAAGCATTTCGGCCGGAAATGCGTTGCGGGCAATACGGCCGGCCATTTCGAATGTTCCGCCTGAATGTGGATCGTCTGCCGGTAAACGCCGGCCCGGGAGAACGGTTTCTGGATGGACTCAGCATCTCCGAATTACCCAATCTCTTAAACGTGTTGAAAGGGGATATGAGCCTGGTTGGGCCGCGTCCCGAGTCGCTGGAGCGTGCCAACCAATACTCGGAATGGACGAAGCAACGGCTGAATGCGAAACCGGGCATCACGGGATTAGCACAAGTCCATGGCTTGCGCGATGAACATTCTTCCGAGCGGAAGGCGCGATTCGACCTGCAGTACTGTTTGCGCCCATCTTTATTTCTTGATCTTACCCTGATCGTGCAGACCGTCTGGACGCTTTTGGCGCGCTCGGTTTGGACACAAGCCAGTAAAACTCAGCCCGCAATGCCGGCGGGAAAAACGGAGATCTTAATCGGTGTTAATCGTTCGCAGTCCGGTGCGGATTAGTTTCGCGGGTGGCGGAACTGATCTGCCCGCTTACTTTCAGCAGTACGGCGGTGCAGTGCTCAGCACCGCCATCAATAAGTATTTCTATACTTTTCTGGGTCGGCGGAACGATGATCGCATCCAGATCATCTCCTCTGACCTAAAAGTGTTCGGAAATTTCAGGGACATTGCCAACATCCAGACCGAGGGCGAGTTGGAAATTCCCCTGGCCGTATTGAAACACCTGCAGTGCGATATTCCCATCGATCTGTTTCTGGCTTCCGAAATTCCCCCCGGCACCGGCTTGGGATCGTCCGCCAGTGTGTGCGTAAATATTCTATCGAATCTGATGTTGTTCTTCACCGGGTCGGCGCACCACTCGTGGACCATTCTTCAAGAGCAGGAGCAATCGACCCGCGAGCATCGGGGATCCACGGTGCAGGCGCTGCATGAAGTCAAGAGCCGCGCGGAGCAGATGCGCGAGACGCTTTGCGCCGGTGATCTGGCCAGTTTCGGGCTGTTGCTCCACAAAGGCTGGGAAGCGAAAAAACAGGTGTCGCAACGGATCTCAAACGATCATATCGATCATTTGTACGAGCTCTCCCGCCGGCATGGCGCCATCGGGGGGAAAATCACGGGCGCGGGTGGAGGAGGATTTCTCCTGCTCTACTGTGAGCCGGAGAAGCAAGCTGCCGTCCGCCAGGCGCTTTCCGAGGAGGGCATTCGCGAAATGGCTTTTGCCTTTGACTCCCAAGGAGCTCAGGCAATTGTGAACGATCCTTTCATCGATGGAGACAAAAACGGCGGCTCACGCTGGACATTTCTGATGCACACGCCAGGATCGGCTCATTCCACCTGGGAGCGTCTGCGTTCCGGATCATGAAAGCGTTCATCCTCGCGGCTGGCCACGGTACCAGGCTGAAGCCTCTGACCGATATCATCCCCAAATGCCTGGTTCCCATACGAGGCATTCCCATGCTCCAGATCTGGCTGGAGATATGTAGCCGGGCGGGCATTGATGAAGTTTTCCTGAACCTGCATGCGCACGCCGAAGTCGCGCGGGCCGCAGTACGCCAGTTTCAAGGCGGCCCTAGGCTGGTGCTTTCCGAGGAACCGACTTTGCTGGGGTCGGCAGGAACTTTACGCAAGAACCGCGACTGGGTAGCTGAGGAAAAGCAGTTCTGGGTTTTCTATAGCGATGTCCTGACCACTCTCGACCTCGAAAAAATGATGGAGTTTCATCGATCCGGCTCGGCCGCCGCCACCATAGGTGTGTGTCGCGTGGCTGATCCCTGGCGGTGCGGAATCGTCGAGTTTGACGAACGCAACAAAGTGCTGGGCTTCACTGAGAAGCCTAAGAATCCGAAAGGCAATTGGGCCTTTTCCGGAGTGATGATTGCGACCCCGGAATTGCTGGACGCAATCCCCGAAGAAATGCCGTGCGATCTCGGATTTCATGTGCTGCCGCGCCTGATTGGGCGGATGTGTGCCTATCCCATCTCGGAATACCTTTTGGATATTGGGACGATGAAGAATTATCAGGAAGCGCAGGACCAGTGGCCTGGATTAGCCGCGCAAATAGGGGCCGGCCGTTGAGCGCGGCTGCAGGAAGGAGCGTAAGAAAACTCCAAGCTGTAGTCTTCGATATGGATGGTGTCATCATCGATAGCCATCCGGCGCATCGCCAAGCCTGGCAGACATTTCTTGATTCTCTCGGTAAGAGGGTTACTCTCAAAGATCTCGAGTTCATTCTGGATGGAAGGAAGCGTTGCGAAATTCTCCGCCATTTTCTCGGCGACATCAGCCCTGAAGAATCAATCACGCTTGGCAAGAAAAAGGACGAATTCTTCCGAGAGGCTGCGCTGGACCTGCCGCTCATTCCCGGAGTGAAGACATTTCTGGATAGCGTGCGCGATCAGCAGATAAGTATCGGACTGGCTACTTCGGCCAGCGCTTCACGCACGCACTCCACCCTGCGCCGCCTGGATCTCAATCGACATTTTCAGGTGGTGGTAACCGGTGATGATGTGGAACGAGGGAAGCCGGATCCTGCCATGTATCGCATGGCATGCCAGGCGCTCGGGGCTGATCCGCAGCATGCGGTTGCAATAGAGGACGCCGTGTCTGGCGTGGTGGCGGCCATAGGCGCCGGCATGAAGTGCGTCGGTGTTTCGCGCAATGGAAAAAGGGACCAGTTGCGAGCCGCGGGCGCGGCAGAAATCATCGAGGACTTTCTCGACTTCGCGCCCGACCGGCTGGATAGAATCTGGTCTTAAGTTTTCAGTTTTGCGGCGGAGGCTGGTCTGCCGGCGCAGGCATTGCCGGAACCGACTCTGTATTGGACTGCGGAGCACCTGGCGCTGTGTACGCAGATCCAGAATTTCCTTCGACAGTGCTCCCGATCGCCTGTCCTGTCACCACCAGGTCTACTCGCCGATTGAGCTGGCGGCCTGCAGCCGTACCGTTCGTTGCCACCGGCTGGTCCTGACCAAATCCCCGCGCCGTGATGTCCGGCTGTTTGACTCCTTGTTCGATTAGATAATCCCGCACTGCCTGCGCACGATCCTGAGACAGTCTCTGGTTGAATTCGGGGGTGCCAGTGCTGTCAGTGTGCCCCTCTACATCCACGTGCAGACTGGGATAGGCAAGAAGAATGCCGGCCACTTTGGCCAATCTCTCCCGGGCGCCCGGTTTCAAGCTGTATTTTCCGGTATCGAATAAGACGTCCGGCATATCCACGATCACTCCACGCGCCGTCTGGCGCGTCTGCAGAACCTCATTCAGTTGCTGAGTCAGGCGCGCCCGCGTCTGTTCTTTTTCCTGCTCCGCCTGCGATCTTGCCTGTTCCGCTTGTTGCGCGGCTGCTTGCGCCTGCGCCGCCTGGGCCTGAGCCTGCTGTTGCTGCTGCAACGCGCTCTGCTGGGCTGCTAATGCAGCCTGCCGCGCCGCTTCGGCTTCGGCTCTAGCGTGTTCCGCCTGCCGCCGGTCCTCCTCCGCCTGCTGCCGCTGCCTCGCCTCTAGCTCCGCCTCGTTCTGGGCGTGCTCCGCCTGGGCCTGGGCCTGCTGGGCGCGGCGCTCCTGTTCGCGCCGTTCGGCCTGGCGCGCCTCTTCCTCCCGCTTTCTGATGGCCAGTACGCGTGCGTCTTCAGCCGATTGCACTGCCCCGCGCGCTACCGTCTCGATTGCCTTGTCACCCTGATTACGCTCCAGGTAGTCTTCGGCCCGATGAAGAAAGTCGGTAGCTTTCTGAAAAGTGTCGGCCGCGTAGCGTTCCGCACCTTCCGCGCGAGCGATCGCAACCGCATTGCGCGCCTGCAGCAGGTCGGAAGGTACTTTTTCGGAAGCCACGGTTGCCGGCAGTTGCGCCGCGTTTAAGTCCACGGTGTATTGCCCACGCTCCAGCGCTTCAAACTTGGCATCCACCGGGAGTTCCCACCCCTTCGTATCGCGTTTGGGAACATTTTCCAGCACCACCAGGTTGCTGGGGCGGGTTACGGCAAAATAAGGTTCGGCAGTTACGATCAGTCCGAACGCCTGCAGATCAGTGCTGACCTTAATGCTGGACTTACCGTCGTGGGGAACGATTTCGCCAAGATTCGATGGCCGCCCTTCGGGCGTGATCGCCCATAAAACATAGGTAAGGTACTCTGATCCGAAGTTTCGAGAGTTCCTCATTCCCTCAAAATCGACTTTTATCTGAATTCTTCCTGTCCGGCTCTCCACTTCTGCCTTGCCCCTGGCTTCGGGCATCAGATCTGTGCCTCGAAAGTTCAGGTCAGTAGAACCGCTGTGGTTGCGGTAATTCACGGCGAGGATATTGCGCGCCACCACCCGCACCCGGTAGACCGGGGTATGTTCCATTGGTTCGACGCGATCGTTCTGAGCGTCCTGAGCAAGCAAGGTTGCGCACAGGAGAATAAGAACAAGGCAAGAAAAGGTAAGCCGGATTCGCATAACTCACGTCCTGAGTTGAATTTCTTGACGCTATGTATGATGGGCGCTTCGCCCTAGAGGTTTACCCCTAGGCAGGCCGGCTCACTACTGGATTGCTAAACTGAAGGGTTTTCGGCGCCAAGGTTGCGTCTTTTCCAGTGCTCAAGCCAGCGCATGAAAAATGGCTTGGATTGGGTATCGAGCATTTGGTCCAGAGCTGAAAGCAGAGCATCGGGTGATTGGGACTTGGAAAGAAAGATGTCGACCGATTTGAGCTTGCGTTCCGGTAGTGGGCCATAGGCTGAAAGCAGCATGATCGGGATGCGGGAGCGCATCTTTTTCATCTTTTCGGCAACTATGTCACCGTTCATGCCCGGCATCTGGTAATCGACAACCACCGCATCCACCGGGTGCTTGCGGAATAGTTTCAGAGCTTCCTGACCGCCGGTGGCTTCCAGCACACTGTAGCCGTTCTGTTCCAGAAGCATCTTTCTTCCGACCAGTCCGCTGAGATGGTCGTCGATGCAAAGAATGGTGGCTTTCCTGCGAGACATGAACAGCTCACTTCCAGGTTTGAAATTTGCGAGTGGCGGGCAATTTCGAGGCTACGTGTTGCTGTGGTATGGCACAAATTACCAAGGGACTAACCGGCCGCAGGAACCTTCAGGTGTTCGCCGTAAGCGCGCGGCAGCCGTGAAAATTTTTGCACGCCTGGGCCAAAATCCTCAACGGTTGGCACTACAATAGAGCGATTCCTTTGAGTGCTCCTCAAACTATTTCCGCGCAATGGAAAGATCTGGAAGGCCAGAGTCTGGGCTCCTGTACGCTTCAAACTTTTATTGGCGGTTCAGATCAGACCGCGGTTTTCGCTACTACGCGTTCCAATGGAGAAAAGGCAGCCATCAAGCTGGCGCCCCTGGATCCGAGAACTTCAGAACTGAAGTTGTCGCGCTTGCGTCAAGCCATGCGCCTTTCGCATCCCCACCTTCTGCGGATCTATGACGCAGGGATCGGTGAACTGCAGGGTAAAAGCCTGCTTTGGGTGTTAACCTCATTCGCTGATGAAGACTTGTCGCAAGTTCTTCCAGTTCGTGCGCTGACGCCCACCGAAACCGGGCAGATGCTCTCTCCCGTTCTGGCTGCGATCTCGTATCTGCACCGGGAGGGTTTCATTCACGGCCGAATAAAGCCTTCGAACATCATGGCGATAGGCGATCAAGTCAAGCTGTCGACCGATTCATTGTCAGTACAGGGCGATCCACCGCTGAATACCCTGCGCACTGCTTACGATGCACCCGAACTCAAACAGGGCAAATCGCTTCCGGCGTCTGATATGTGGTCGCTGGGGATGAGCGTTGTGAACGTACTGACCCAGTCCGTGCCATCGCTGGCTGGCGGGGCGGCAAAAATTCCGGATTCGATTCCCAAACCGTTTTCGACGATTGCGGAACGCTGCCTGCAGGTCGATGCCAGGCAGCGCGCCAGCCTGGACGAGATTCAGGATTTGTTGAAGCGTCCAACTCAGCCGGTTGTTGCTGCTTCGGCGGTTCGGGAGCCATCTTCTGTTCGCGAGCGAACGGCGCCTCGCGAGACTCCCGTGGCCCGTACCGCGATCCAGGGTGCCGCCGATGAACCGCACAAGCGGGGCATAAATTTAGCCTACGTTCTTCCCGTAGTCGCTCTGCTTCTGATTCTTATAGGACTGTGGTGGAATCACAACTCTAATCATCCAAGCACTGCCAATCGAAACTCTGCCAATCCAAGCTCTGCCAATCAGGGCTCTGGCAATCAGGCACAGAGCCGCGCTTCATCTCCTGCCAGTCCCATTCAGCCACCCGCCGCATCAGCCAAGCACACAGTAAACCCGCCGCCTCAAGCGGAACCTGAGGCGGCCAGGACGGCGGAGCCTGATGGCTCAAATGTCGTGCGCCAGGTTCTTCCGCAGATTTCGGCAGGTGCGCGGAGCACTGTGACCGGCAGGGTTCGGGTTTCAATCAGGGCGCGAGTGGATGCCGAAGGAAATGTCATGCGCACCAGCTTTGACTCGCATGGCCCCAGTGAGTATTTCGCACGCAAAGCGATGGAAGCTTCTCAGGAGTGGAAGTTTGCGCGTAGTGCGGGCGAAACCTTGTGGGTGATCCGTTTCGGATTTGGACGCAAGGATACGCTGGCGAGCGCCACCCGGTTGAGCAGATAACTCTGGAAATCAGCCCGCGCCATTAATGGGGGCGCTGGATTGGTGTTCAACTAGTACCGGTTGCACAGCAATCTCGTTGGCTACTTCCTCCTGGCTTTCGATCTTCCTGAGAAGAATTTCAGCCGCCGCCTCTCCCATCTCGCGCAATGGCTGACGCACCGTAGTCAGGGTGGGGCTGTTGAACGCGGCGCTCTCGATGTCATCGAATCCGACAACAGAGATGTCCTCGGGAACCCGAATTCCGGCCTCCTTGAATGCGCGAATCACTCCGCACTGGCAGGCAGTCCCTTCATGAACGCAATCTGTTTGTGGCCGAGATCCAGAAGATGTTTAAGGGCCATCCATGCGGCTTTCCGGTGATCAAGCACCACGTTGGTCACGCCCGGCAGATCACGATGTCCGGCAACTGCCACCGTGGGCAAGGGAAGAGAATGCGGCAGGTTAAGGTCGATGGTGATGAAGCCTTCTACGCCTCGCTGCAGCAGCAGTTGAGAATAACTATCCAATAATTTCGGGTCGTGACGATGGATGCCGGTCAGAAAGAAATACTGTCGTTGACGCAGAAAATTTTCAACGCCGGAGATGACCAGCGACCCGTAGGCGTCCCCTATCTCGTTGGCAAGAATTCCGACGGTGTAGGTGCGCTTTTTGCGTAGAGAGCGGGCGAAGAAATTGGGTTGATAGTTGAGCTCGCGAACCGCCGCCAGGATTCGGCTGCGAGTGCGTTGCGGGATGTGTTTAGCGGCCGGGGAATCGTTCACCACCGCGGAGACCGTCCCCGGGGACAGACGCAGGTGTTGTGCTACCGCTTTGAGCGTTACCGGCCGCTCCTCTTTGGAGCGGCGATCCTTGCCGGACTTCATTTCGATCCTTCGATCCCATTGCGGCCCGATTCGGGGTCGCAAAAGCGCTGCTGGTGAGCATTTGGACGCACTTGCGTATCAAATGTCTCAGGTAGACCGTATAACGGTGGAAGGAAGCCCACCAGAAAACTTGTGCTGCGCATCATGGCACAGCAGTGCGGGTAGTGTCTGAACTTTTCTCTTGACAAAGCATACCACCCTGCAGCTTAATGCTTCCCCAGCGTGGGTTTCACAATATCGTTATTGTACCCACAGAAAATCGTTGTTGCCGGCCGGAGGCTTGAAATGCGCAAAACCCTGTTGTTGGCGCTGGTCACCGTGTTCTCCGTGTGCGTCACTCTACCCGTCGCCGCTCAAAAATACACCGGAACAATTCGCGGCACCGTAAGCGATCCTTCGGGTGCCATGATGCCGGGAGCAGAAGTGTCCATCAAGAACTTAGGTACTGGCGAGGTTCGCACCGTTGCGACAAACGCTGAAGGTGAGTTTGTGGCTCTGGAAATGCCTGTCGGGAACTACGACATCGTAGTGAAGAAAGCCGGCTTTAAGGAATTCGTCAGCAAGGGCGTAGAGCTGCACGTCTCCACCACCTACACCGTTAACGCTGCTCTGCAGGTCGGCAATGCCAGCGAGCAGGTGACGGTCGAGGCCAATCCCGTACAGGTTGAGACTGCAACAGGGGCGGTGGGCAATGTGATCGAGGGAAATGAAGTCCGTGAACTGCCCTTGAACGGCCGCA
>QHZY01000152.1 GCA_003224855.1 Acidobacteriota bacterium
TGGAATTTTCCAGTCGCTAGTCTAATCATCTAGAATTACGTCATAGCTTGTGAGTGATGAGAAATCAGCTCCGAAGGGGTCGCCATCGCAGGACGAATGGCAGGACCAGTCATTGAACGAGTTTCTGGCTCGCCTGCAACGGGAATCGCGAATGCAAGCCGGCGGCCAGGGGCCGGCGGCGGTGAATCAGCTTACGGTGGAATCTGACAGCGAACAAACCATTGCTTCCGAAATGCAAACCGCTTCCACCGCTTGTCCGGCTTGCGGAGCTGCAGTTGAGAACGGGGTTCGCTTCTGCGGACGCTGTGGAGTTCCGGTGCCGCGCTCGTTGTCACGCCCGGGCGCGCCCGAGTTGGCCGGCGGGTCCCACCACTATCACCATCATTACCACCATCACTACTTCAACGACACTGGTCTAAGCCAGGTACCGGGTCAACGCTCCAATATCGCTTCCGCCCGGGAACTAACGCCCTCCAAAGCTCCGTTGACCGGGCCCTCCATCAGTCGGGCCGAAGCCGCGGTCCGCAAACTAACGCAGGATTGGGCGCTGGCCTGCAACACTCGTCAGCTTGATGACCTGGTCTCGCTATACGGGGCAGACGGCCTGGTGCTGAGGCCAAATGTCGCACCGGTTCGAGGCACGCCAGCGATCCGCGAATTTTTCTTTTCGCTGCTGGATAGCGGTTTCGGCGAGGTAGAACTGGAGCCCATACGGGTGGAGTTGATCGGTGAAGTCGCTTATGAAGCGGGCCGTTGCAAGAGCCTGGTACCGATCGCCATGGGAAAGCGGCGGGAGGAACGCGGGAAATACTTGTTGGTGATGGCACGGCAGGGAATTGGCGATTGGAGAATTTCAGCTGACAGCTGGTCCAATGACTTGAGCTTGTCCACTCCCCAGGACGCAGCGATAAAGCCTGCATCTGCAGCGCAGCCCGGCCGACCCCGGAAGTAATTTCAGCCCGCTACCCCGAGTTCCTGCAGCGCGCTGCTCAACTGCCCAGCGTCCTTCATCTCGATAGTCTGCATTCCCAATCGCCGCGCCGTGTCCAGGTTGAGCGGACGATCGTCAATGAAAACGCATTCTTCAGGCTGGCGATCAGTGATCTCAAGCGCAAGCTTGTAAATTGCCGGTTCCGGCTTCCGCAATCCCACATAACAGGAGCTGACAAACAGGCTGAAAATGTCATGCAGCCCGAAGGTCTGAATGCGATATGCATTCAGATCTTTCGATTCATTGTTGATCGTGGACAGCAGATATCTGCCCGATGCAGCAATGGATCGCGCCAGCCGTAAGGCAGCTTCGTCGGGATGGGACAGCGAGCACATAAACTCTTTGAATACATCGCGACTAAATGGCCGCGGACGATAGAACACTGTCCGGTCAAGATACTCGTCCAGCGTAATCTTCCCACGCTCCAACGATGAAACCACCATCTCGTGGCGGTCATGAAATTCGATCTCGTCGAGATGGAATTGTTCGAGTGCCCGGATGCGCTGAGTGCGGTCCCAGGCATTGCTGAGCAGCACACCACCCACATCCCAGAAAAGAGCTTTGATTTGAGGTGCCAGGTCGGCCTCCGCGAGAAAGAAGATTTGACCAGATTCTAATTGCAGGCCGCAAGTAGAGGCAGCAGCATCACCCGCTGAACGGAACTGGAAAGGAAATCAGGCCCCGGCTCGTGCTGCTGTTCCCCGGCGAGGTTTTTGGATGAGCCGTCTCGTGCTCGGAATGTAAGTGCAGGAACGTGGATCAAAATGCTGAGCGGTGCAATCAGCACACATGTGCACCTGGTGTACCCGACAGTGAATAAGCGGGACATCGCCATGACAAAGATCGCACCCGCCACGAATACGGCGAGGTTGGGCTCTGCCCGCGATTCCGGCGGCAGGCGCCGAGGGCTGTAAATACTTGGCCTTTACATACATTCCGGCAGCGGCCAGCAGAGAGCCAAGTGATACAGCCAAAGCGCCGATCGAAAGGATGGTGCTGTCCGGGTGCTCGCCACGGCTGCTCAGCATGGTGATGAATCCAACAAAGATTCCTACTGCTCCAACTCCCATCATGCTGTTGGCGAGTTTCGATTGCATGGACCGTCCCTTTTCAGCGGAAAAGCGCGAAGGCTTGCCGATTCGAGAATTTAACGACTTTGCCGGAAAGTTGGCCACTACTTACATATCGGCGAAATGACGAAAGTCACCATTTGAGGCGAGCCATACCGCACCTGTGACCGCAGTAACTTGAGGCCGCTTACGGGTGGTCCTAACATCAATTGGTCCATGTCTCTTTCCAGTTTGTTGATTTGCCCGGACGCGCAAGCGGTGCAGGTGCTTACGAAGATCCTGCGAGAGCTCGATATTCAAGTCGAGTATTGCGCAGATCTGGCGCTGGTCAACCAGCGTATAAGCGCCCAGCAGTTTGACGCGGTGATTCTTGACTGCCAAGACCAGGCAAAGGCGGTGGCGGGGATATTGGAGATACGGCGCTTACCGGCAGCTCGGAAGACACTCATCATCGGCCTGGTAGACGGACGCGAACAGGTGCGTGACATCTTTACCAGCGGCGCCAACTTCGTCATCTACAAACCAGTGTCGGCAATGCGCGCGGAGAGCAGCCTGCGCGCGGCTCGAGGATTAATGAAACGAGAGCAGCGCACAAAACTGCGTATCGCGCTGCACGCGCCAGCTTCTATCGCATATGCCGGAGTAGAGAGCGCTTCGGCTACCGTCCTTGATCTGAGTGAAAGCGGACTCTCGCTGCAGTCTCAGCGCAGACTTCCGCCGCAATGCAAAGTTTATTTTCAATTCAACCTTCCCGGAGATCGTTCGGCGATTCGGCTGTCGGGCGATGTGGTGTGGCAGGACGCTTCCGGCCGGGTCGGCATTCGATTCGTGGATGTGCCTCAAACTTCGCGACGTGCCCTGCAGGAGTGGATCAAAACCAGCCTTGACACCCAAGCAGAAGCCGATGAAAAAGCAGCTCGGGCTGCTCACGCCTCCGAGATTCCTTCCCGAACCGGCGGACTCGGGCTCTCGGCGGTATCTTCCAATCGTCGGGTTCAGTCACGTTTGGCGTGCAGGTTGAGTGCAGATGTGTATCGTGTGGGGGAAGGCGTCCCCAATCGCTGCACATTGAGTGATATCAGTGCCGGGGGGTGCTATGTCGAGATGTCATCGCCCTTTACCTCCGGCACGGTGGTTGAAATCATAGTACGCACCACTGAGATGAAATTACGCGTGCGCGGCACGGCACAAACCGTGCATCCGGGTTACGGCATGGGCGTCCGTTTCAGCTTGAGCACTGCGCGTGAGCAAGACCAGGTGCGCCTGTTAGTGGCCTGTCAATCGGCGGAAGCAGCGAACGTCTGAACGGTCAAGCCGGTTCGTGAGCAGATGCGACCTGCGGTTGCTCTGCTTCCACAGCTCCCTTGAAATATTCGAGCGACAGTCGTAAGCCTTCCTCCAGAGTCACGTGCGGCTCCCACCCCAGCAGTGCTTTGGCCTTGCTGATGTCAGGTCGACGCTGTTTGGGATCGTCCTGGGGCAGAGCTTCATAGCAAAACCGACTTTTTGAGCCGGTAACCCTCAATACTTGCTGTGCACAATCCATGATTGTGAACTCGACCGGATTGCCGATATTCACAGGCAAATGCTCGCTGCTTCTTGCAAGCCGAAGCAGACCATCGATTTCGTCACTGACGTAGCAAAAGCTGCGGGTCTGGCCTCCATCGCCGTAAATTGTGATGTCTTGGCCACGCAGCGCCTGCCTCATGAAATTGGGGATTACGCGTCCGTCATTCAGTTGCATGCGCGGGCCATAGGTATTGAAGATTCGCGCGATACGCGTATCCAGCTTCTTATAACGGTGGTATGCCATGGTAGCGGCTTCGGTGAAGCGCTTGGCTTCGTCATACACCGAGCGCGGACCGATGGGATTCACATTGCCCCAATAGCTTTCCTTTTGAGGATGCTCCAGCGGATCGCCGTAGCACTCTGAGGTCGAAGAAACCAGATATTTGGCGCCATACTTATGGGCCACATCGAGCGCCTGAAAAGTGCCGAGCGAACCCACTTTTAGGGTATCGATACCATGCTCGGCATAATCCACCGGACTGGCCGGACTGGCGAAATGAAAAACGTAGTTGACCGGCCCGCAATCGAAAGGCTGGTTGATGTCCTGTTGCCGGAATTCGAATCGCGGCTCGTTGCGCAGGTGTTCGAGATTGCGCAGGTTTCCGGTCACCAGATTGTCGACGGCTATGACCGAATAGCTGTCCTGCAAAAGAGCATCGCAGAGATGTGAGCCCAGAAAGCCCGCACCGCCAGTCACAAGCGCCCGCTGGGTTGGCGTCGGGCTCATGCTTTTGTGAGTTTCCCTGCGGCCGCGGTTCCGTTTTCGGCGGGAGAGTCCGGGACAGTGGAGGGCCTGCCCACACTGTAGTAGGTGAAACCAAGCGCAGCCATGGTTTCGCAGTCATACAAGTTGCGGCCATCGATCACTATCGAATATTTGAGCACTTTCTGTAAGCGCTTCAAGTCGAGGGTTGCAAACTCTTCCCACTCCGTGAGGATGAGCAGGGCATCCGCTCCGGTGGCTGCCTCGTAAGGCGAGTTTACGAATTCCACACTTGAGTTCAGCACGCCCCTGGCACGCTCTGCCGCGGCCGGGTCATAAGCCGCGATCTGGCATCCTTCCTGGAGCAAGCACTGGACCAGGGCCATAGCCGGAGACTCCCGGATGTCGTCCGTCCCACCTTTGAAGGCCAGGCCCAGCACACCCAGCCGCTTTCCACGCAGCGTCCACAACGCATTGCGAATCTTGCGCAAGAAGCGGTTGCGCTGCTCTTCGTTGATGCGCATCACTTCATCCAGCAGACGAAATTCGTAACCGCACTCGCGTGCCACTGAACGAAATGCCATCAGATCTTTCGGGAAGCAAGAACCACCGTAGCCAATCCCGGGGTTCAAGAATCGCCGCCCGATGCGGCTGTCACTGCCAATGCCCTGGCAGACTTGCTCGACGTTTGCGCCGACCGATTCGCAAATCGTTGCCACCGCATTTATGAAAGAAATCTTCATGGCGAGAAAGGCGTTCGACGCATGCTTGATCAGTTCTGCGCTCTTGGCGCTGGTCACGATGAGGGGTGGCGGAACTTTAGCGGATGCAGGGCCGGAAATTGCGTCGGGCCTCTCGTAATAGCTGCCACTGATCAAAGGCGCATAAATTTCGCGCAGAACAGCTGCAGAGCGCGGATTATCCGCGCCGATCACGATGCGATCAGGGTAGAGAAAATCGACCACGGCCGTTCCTTCGCGAAGAAACTCAGGATTTGAGACAACGTCAAAGGTGTCCGCCGCTGTGGCATTGCGCAACATTACCCGCCGTACCCAGTCGCTGGTGTAAACCGGCACAGTACTCTTCTCCACGATGACCGTGTAGCCATGGATGGCGCCAGAAATTTCGCGAGCCACCGATTCGACATAAGACAGATCGGCTTCACCTTGTTCCGTCGGCGGAGTTCCTACCGCCACAAATACGGCCTGGCTGTTGCGCACCGCCTCCGGAAGACTTTCGGTAAATCGCAACTGGCGGCCGTGATGGCGCCGAAACAACTCCGGCAGATGTTCTTCGTGGATGGGTATTTGTCCGGCCTGCAAGGCGGCCACTTTGGAGCCGTCATTGTCCACTAGTTGCACATCGTGTCCGAGGTCGGCAAGACACGCTCCTGCCACCAGTCCCACATAGCCCGAGCCGACTACTGCGATGCGCATTTCAGCAGACTCCTGCGAGTGAAGCGATGTACGGTTGCAAGTGCCTCACTAATTTATCAGCTTCCATGCCGGGAAAATCCAGGCGAATGAGTTAATTGTGAACCTTCACGCGGTTCATCTGTCACCCTTGCCAGTGACGCCCGGCACAGACAATCTCCAGTAAGCCTGACCAACAAAGATGAGAGCGGCGGCCTGCAGGTTGCTAAGTTGCTGTCGAGAGCGATTCGTGGCGGCCGAATGCTTTACCTTTCTGCTCGGATCCAAACAGTAGCACCAGGATAAGCGAGCAGATAGTGATAATTTCGAAGCTGGCCAGTGCCCAGGAATATCAGCAAAGAGCTGCCAAAAGCCCATGCCGGAATCATCATCAGGGCCAGAATTAAAGCGGCGATCATGGTGTATCTGCGGCCAAGGGATTGCGACAGCTGACCGAAAGCGATGCCTCCTATGATGGCCCCAATGTTGTAAAGGATCGCGATATACGAGACGGTTGCCTGGCTGACGCCATGTTGAGTCTTAAGAAAATCGGGATACAGGTCCTGCGTCCCGTGCGACAGAAACATCATCAGGGTCATGAGCAGGACCATATAAGCCAGAGTAGCTTTATGCTTCGAGACCAACCGCATAATTGCCCGGAAGTCTTCAGCCTGGTGCTGTTTCCAGGCCTGTGACTCAGGAACTCGAAGCCGGATGTAGAAGGCCAGCAGGGCTGGAAGTCCCCCAACCCAGAACATGGCTCGCCAACCCCACGTCGGCAGAACAAAGCGCGCAGCGAGAGCCGCCAGCAGGTATCCGACGCTATATCCGCTTTGCAGAACACCCGAAAGAACCCCACGCCAGCGGTTCGGAGAGCTCTCCATTGCGAGGGATGCTCCCACGCCCCACTCGCCCCCCATCCCGATCCCATAAAGAGCCCTGAGAACAACAAATACCGTAAAGTTGGGGGCAAAGCCGCACAAAAATTCGAC
This sequence comes from Acidobacteriota bacterium, assembly GCA_003224855.1. Classification (GTDB taxonomy): domain Bacteria; phylum Acidobacteriota; class Terriglobia; order Terriglobales; family Acidobacteriaceae; genus Gp1-AA142. The sequence continues at coordinate 6,738 of QHZY01000152.1, forward strand.
TATCGAAAAGAAGATCACATTTGCCATCAATGGCTTACGGCGCCCATAGCGATCCGCAAGCAGCCCGAACAGCAGCGCCCCCACCGGACGTAAAGCCAGGGTGTAAACCGTGGTACGGACGACATCTGCCTTCGACACGTGAAAGTGCGCCGCCAGGGTGTCAAACATGAAAATAACGACGAAGTAGTCGAACGCATCCAGCGTCCAACCCAGAAACCCTGCCATAACTGCATGGCCATGCTTTGGTTGGCGGGGTTCGACCTGGCTAAGCGGCTTGTTTACCTTGGCAGACAGGCGCGCAGTGTACACCTGAGGGGCGTATTCCGAAAAACACTTTTCATTTCAAGCAGTTATGGCACGCGGGTGGTATTGACTTCTGGTCGAAATGATAGGACACTCCGCAACATAGACCTTCGAGAGTCGAAGGCATCCTGCAGTTGCTCCAGCCCAGGAGCCGCGCCTACAAGCAGAGGGAAACCAGATGGCCCATCAAACTGCTTTGCGCCCCGATCCACGTCCCCGGCCCCAGCCGGTGGAAACTCCGTCTGGAAAAAAGCATTCTGGGAGGGTCAGCGATACTTCCAATCATCTGTCGGAGTTGACCGCAACGCTCGCGGCCAATGGTGGCGGGGACTCCTCGTCGGACCTGGCGCTGGACCTGGTTTTAAACGAAATTGTGGAGCAGGCCCGGCTAACGACTTCGGCAAGCGGAGCGGCGATCGCGCTTGAGCGAAACGGAGAGATGGTCTGGCGTGCCAGTTCCGGAGAGAGCGCGCCGGAGCTCGGCATCAGCGTGGACACAATCAGCGGACTGGCCGCCGACTGTGTGAGCACCCAGCGGGCACAGTGCTGTGATAATGCGGACCTGGATGTGCGAGTGGACGCCGGAGCCTGCCGTTTACTGGGTGTGCGTTCCATCGTGTTGGTGCCGGTTTCTGAAGGCGAGCGAGTGATCGGGCTGTTGGAGGCTTTATCGCCTCGAGCCGCGGCCTTCAGTGCGCGCGAGGTTCAGAGCCTTCAGATTCTAACCCGTCGAATCATCGAGAATGTAAAGCAGGCTGAGCAAGTTCGGGCGGAATCATTCGACCAGCTTGAAGGTCAAATTGAACCCGACCATCAAGCAGAGCTGCCTGTCGTTAATTTCAAGCCGGAGCCCGACAAACCACATTGGTTCAAGCGTGATCTTTTAACCGGGGTGCTTACCGGAGTCGTGATTCTGCTGGCAGGACTTCTGGGCTGGATGGTAGGACGTGCGGGTTGGGACATGGCGGTGCGCAGCTCCGATGCGCAGCTGACCGCCAGTTCGATGCAGCCCTCAACAGAAGAATCTGCAGACCCTCCAGCTCGCGAGATAGCAAATCCGCAGAAGCGCGAGAAGAAGAAAGCGGAGAAAGCTGCTGTCGCCGAGCCCATTAACTCTGCCCCGATCGAGCCAACTACACTCGAGTCGAGCGCCCCAGAAACTAATACCTCTAACGCGTCTGTGGTTCTGAAGGTCCTGGTTGGTGCTGATGGAGCAGTCGAAAATGTTCACACCGTCAGCGGAAACGCGCAGCTGGCGAGTGCAGCTGAATACGCCGTGCGTCAATGGCGTTTCCGTCCATTGGTGGCCAATGGACATCCTGCGGAATTCGAGACGCACGTTACCGTTAATTTCGCTCACCCTTAAATCCGCAACATTCGTCTTAACTGTTGGCCAATTCCTTGGCGCGTTGCGCGGCTTTAACTACCGCCTTGATCAACGTGACTCGGAGCTTTCCTTCCTCAAGCTCCATAATTCCGTCGATCGTGCAGCCTGCCGGGGTCGTCACTGCGTCTTTGAGCAGTGCAGGATGATCTCCCGTCTCGAGTACGACGGTGGCGGCTCCGAGGGTGGTCTGTGCGGCCAATAAAGTTGCGATGTCGCGAGGTAATCCAACTTTCACTCCCGCTTCAGCCAGCGATTCCAGGATGATGTAGATGTAGGCCGGGCCGCTGGCCGAAAGTCCGGTGACAGCGTCCATGTGTTTCTCATCGACTACAACAGTTTTTCCGACGGTATCGAACAGCGCACATGCTGTCTGGACATGTTCGGGCTTCGCAAAGCGGCCTTTGCAAATGGCGGTCATGCCTTGTCCCAGCACGCAGGGAGTATTAGGCATGGCACGAACAACCGGTATCAGCTTTCCTTCCACCGCATCTTCAATCTGCCGGGTGTGCACGGAGGCTGCCACCGAAATTACCAGTTGATCGGCGGTGAGCTCCGGGCGAATCTGTTCCATAACTTCCTGCACCACCTGGGGCTTTACGCACACGAAAATGCTGTTCGCCCCTGCAATCGCACTTCTGTTGTCGGTGCCGACCGCAATACCGAGCTTCTCCTTGAGGGTGCGTGCGCGGTCTTCATGTGCCACTGTTGCTACTGTGGCTTGTGGAGAGAGAAGTTTTTTAACGAGCAGCGCCTTAAGTAGAATGCCGCCCATTTTTCCAGCGCCTAAAAAAGCGACGCGCTTTGCTGACAAATCTGCAGACACAGGAATCTCCATATCTTTGGTGACAGATACACTCCAGCGTTGCGTATTTACGTGCCTTGACGATTCAGAGTGGGAGAATCAGCCAACGCGAGCTGAAGGGAAGTCAGAATATCACAGCCTGGCAGGCATCAATTCAGGCCTTGAATTACCAGGCCGGCCAGGGTCCGGCCGATCGGAATCGATGCGGTCGCCGCAGGCGATGGCACGTTCCATACGTGCAGCATGTGTTGAGTTTGTACAAACTGAAAGTCATCCACTAAGTAACCATCCGGACGCAGAGCCTGTGCGCGCACCCCCGAGCCATCCGCGACCAGATCGTTCGCCGTCAGCTCCGGCACCAGGCGCTGCAGTGCATTCACGAAAAGTTGTTTGCTGAATGACCGCCTGAATTCATCCGTACCTTGGCGCCAGTAGCGCCCCGCCATTCTCCAGAAGCCCGGAAATGCCAGCGTGTCTGTAAAATCACGCAAACTGAAATCCATGCGACCATAGCCCTCCCGTTTCAATGCCAGCACCGCATTCGGTCCGGCATCAACTCCGCCACGCGCGCGACGCGTCAGGTGTACCCCCAGAAAGGGAAACTGAGGATCAGGGACCGGATAAATCAGGCCCTTCACCAGATTCTCGCGTTCTGGAATCAAATCGTAATATTCGCCGCGGAACGGAACAATCTTGACGTCCGGTCGCCGCCCTGCCATACGGCTTATCCTGTCGCTTTGTAAACCGGCGCAGTTCACCGCATAACGAGTCAGAAATTCGCCTCGCTTCGTTTCAAGGGCGAGTTCTGCGCTGCGCTGCGCGATGTTGATCACGCCCGAAGACGTCAGCACGGAACCGCCCCGAGCCTGGATGATTGCAGCATATTTCCGGCAGACTTCAGCGTAGTCGGTAATGCCCGTGCCCGGAACATGCAGTCCCCGCAAGGATGCGCAATGAGGTTCGATTTCCCGAACTTGTTCGCAAGTCAGTAAGCGCAGGCCCGGTACGCCGTTGCTTTGTCCCCGCTCGAATAAGACTTGCAGCCGCGGCATCTCCTCGTCAGTTGTGGCAACGATCACTTTGCCGCATATCTGGAGCGGAAGGTTATGCTCGCGGCAGAACTCCACCATGGCGGCCGCGCCCTCAACGCACATTTTCGCTTTCAGCGACCCTGGTTTGTAGTAGACCCCGGAATGAATAACGCCGCTGTTGTGACCGCTCTGGTGCTTCGCGACTGCGTCTTCTTTCTCTAACACCAAGAGCCGAATGTCTGGGCGCAGTCCCAGTAATTGGACGGCTGTCGACAGCCCCACAATGCCGCCGCCAATGACTATCACATCGAAAGAGCGATCAGACATGGAGTAATAACAATATCAATTGTGAGCGGTGTTTCCGCGAACAAGCGAGTGGAAATAATAACTTTGGTGATGCGAACAGTTGTGAGTTATTGCACGGTAAGTGCAGCCTGGAGGCCGTGACTGAGGGAACCTGATGATGCCGTGACCGTTATCGAATAGTTCCCCGGCTTAGTCCCCGGGTTTGCGGCGCCGCCGCCCCCGCCTGATAGTCCGCCTCCACCGCCGCACGAAATCAGCGTAAGCAACAGGCCTGCAAGCAGCAGCCGCTTGCGAAGAACCTGACGGCCTGAAGTCATCACTATGCCACCCCAGGGTAAGAAAAACCACAGGACGAGAGATGAATTAGTGATTCGTGAGGATGCCGATGCGGGGGCAGTAGTGTGCAACACCAGCAGCACATTGGTGTCGCCGCTACCGACCGACACCTGCGCAGGCGTGAAGGCACAAGTTGTGAGAGCGGGAAGCGTTGCTGCCGAACATCCGAGTGACACGCTATCGGGGAAGTTACCGTTTCCCAACGGCCGCAGATCCAGGTTATAAGTTGCGGTTTGCCCAGCGGCTACGGTTTGCGCTGGTGACAAATTACTGAAAGAGAAATCAAATCCTACAGACAGTGATACCGGAGCGGAGTGGAAACTCTGTGCGGTGTCGGTCCCGGTCGCCCCGATCACAAAGTTGTACGCCTGGGGTACATCGCTGGCCGCGCTCACAGTGAAAGCAGCCCCTCCGGCGGTGGGCGTTGTTGAAAGCGGGGACACTGAGCACGTAGGAGGTTGTGGCGTGCTGCCAGGCCCGCAACCAAGATTCACGAGGCTGTTGTAGCCGTTTAACGCTGTAAGAGTTCCATGGAAGATTACCGCGCCATTTACCGCAGCCGACTGCGACCCATCGCTTATTGTGATCTCGAAATCAGGGCCGTTACTTGTAGCCAAAGTCACTTTCAGAGATAACGTCTGGCTCTTCTGCGGTCCACCAGCGGTGGTTGCAACAACATTCAGCGGGAACGTACCAGGCGGAGTGTTAAGGCTAGTGGAGACGGTGAGGGGCACGGGTACGGGGCTACCTGAAACCGGTTCGACCGTGGCTGACGGTTGAAACTTGCAGGTCACGCCGGTGGGCAGGCCGGTGCAGGATAGATTAACCGTGCGGTCGAAAGCGCCCGCAGCTGTGACCTGAAGTGCGACTGCGCCTGACGTTGCTCCTTGTTTGACAGTGATGCTGCCAGGGGCCGGAGCGGTAAGAGCGAAATCAAGAATATGCAGCGTCAAAGAAAAAGTATGGGTGATTGAGTTAGCATCGGTTCCTGCGGCTTGTACATTGAACAGATAATCCGCGCCCGCTCCGCCAGCCCCTAAACTGAAATTCGCGCCTATAGATGTCGGTTTGGTGCCGCCTGGTGAGAATGCGCACACCGATGGAGACGGTGTGGCTCCGGCCGCACAGGTGAGATTAACTGCACTGGCATAGCCATTCACGGCGGTCAAGCTACCGCTGAAGGCTGCCGTCGTACCTGCGAAGACGGTAGCGGAGTTGTTGGGGACGGAAATCTGAAAGTCTGGTCCCGCAATAAACGTGAGTTCCCATAGTCCGCGTCCGTAGGTGGAAGCTCTCAGCTTTTTGGTTCCGGCAAAATTGAACATGCCAAGGGCAGTAACAGGAACGTTGGGAAGAAATCACGCGCTGCCTGCAGTTGGGCCGACTTCCATCCAATTGGGAGTGACCACGGGCGACGCGAAAACTCCTATATCTGTCCCGGCATAGAGCACCCCGGCGTCGATCAGCAAAGCATTGACTGGAGCATCCGGCAGGTTAGCGTTCAAATTTGTCCACGAAGCGCCGGCATTAGTCGTTTTCCACACGTGGCTGACATGAAAGCCCATGATGGCAACGTAAGCCGTTTTACCTGACTGATCACCCGCATCCAGGACGATGGCCGACACTGGATAGCCGCCCGGATTTATATTCCCGGTGCGATCAAACCAGTCGCCGGCGCCAACATCCGTGTCTGCATTCACCCATACATGCCCGCCGGTCGGTGAAAGCGGCCCTAGTCCGTCAGTGCCGGCGTAAATAAGGTTCGAAAAACCAGGGGTATCTTTCGGACCGCCAGCGGCCAGGGATCGAACCAGATTCATTTCACCACCGGTACAGATTCCGTCGCCACCAGTTTCGAAACTGTTGCTCAGGGGTGAAAAACCCGCGCCGTTTGCGGAGCCGCGCCACACCCGGCAGGTGCCGACAAGAAGCTCGCCGGAGTTCTGCGGATCGAGAATATATGGCGTGTAGAAAGCGCCCGAATCGCCGCCCACACTGAAGCTCGAGACCACCAGGTCATCGCCGAAATCACCCGAGTGGCACCCGATACCGAGTGCACACCGCTGAATACTCACGTTGGTGTTTGCGGTGAACCATACCGTGGGGTTATTTGGATCGATTGCCGTGTATCCCCCATCGCCCGAGTTAATACTCAGCCAGGACCTGCTGCTCTGGGACGAACTGGTGGCGGGCGACCCGTTATCTTGAGTGCCACCAAAAAGCGTGTTTCCATCCGTAGGATGTTGGGAAAAAGATACAAACTGTGTCATTGATCCCAGCGTCTGGTTCAGACTATCGAACTGGTTCCCGGTGCCGCAGCTTCCGGATGAAAGACCGGTGAACCCGTCAAGAGCGCGGTATATACCACCATCGTTGGCGAAATACATGATTGCTTTGCCGTTCGCAATTGCGAAATCAATGCCATGCTGGTCAGGATGAACGTGTGCGATTGAGCCAAGCGACGGCAGGCAGCCATACACGTGAGTCAGATTCAAGAATGTGTTACTGGCGCTGTTACAGGTGTTCGAGCCCGGCAAGAGCGTGCATTTATAAAGGTTGACTGCCCCGGCATACAGGTCCGTTGCAGCTCCATTCGGAACGGCAGCCAGTTCGAGATCGTAGAATCCTTGTTGAGTCCCACAGCCTCCGAGCAGATCGCCGCAATCGGAGATTCCGCTGTCATCAATTGCCTGCCATGAATTTCCGCCATCGACTGATTTCCAGATTCCTCCGTCCTCGTCGCTGTTATCTACATACCAGGCATACATCTCATTGCGCCCAGGAACGGTCGCAATTTCTCCACGATAGAAAGGACAGGCCAGTGAAGTTAAAGATGCCGGGCAAAGGAAAGTGCTGAGGCCCCCCGGCTGATTGTTCAAGCGCGACCAATTTATTCCGTCAGCCGACGAGTAAAATCCGTGCCATCCGGCAACAACAAGATCTGGATTCGAGCTGCTGAAGGCAATTCTGCTGAACCCGAGGCCGGCAAAAGGGCGAGTCCCCGACGCGTCGCGGGATATCAAAGTCCAATTGTTCCCACCATCTATGGAGCGCAGAATTCCAAGGCCATAGTATGAGTCGCCTGAACTGTTCGTTTCACCCGTGCCGACCAGCACAACCGATCTTGCCGGGTCAGGATTAAAAGCTTGTGGCTGAACCGCGATCGAACCTACTGCTAGCGTTGGCTGGTCGTCGATGAGCGCTCTCCAGGTCACGCTCGCCGGGCTTGCGCTCAACGGCCCTGCATTGGTCGATTTCCAGACTCCGCCGTAGGCGCCTCCGGCGTAAACTGTGTTGCCGGTGCTGTCAGCTGGATCGATTGCTACCGCAGTAGCGCGTCCGGACACCCATCCATAATCCTGGGCGCCAATCCCGGTCGCATCCGATGCAAGCGGCGAAGGGCCGAGAGAGGTCCAAACCCCGACGGGAGTGGAAGCCAGCAGCCCCGCGGCAGGGCTGAACCGTCTTACGGTGCGCATCTGCATTCGCGAGCGATGCGCCTGAAACCGAAGATCGGCGGCATTCTCACCGGGTACCATCCTGCCATGGCGAAACCATTGCTCCCTCTGTAACGGTTCATCACGGTCTGCATTTTCAGCGGTGTTCCTGTCAGGCTCGGCCGACTGAGCGACAGGCATGGCTGTGAACAGGCTTAGACACAGCAAAAGAAGAAAGAGAACGCGAACACGGAACTTCATAGTCACCGCTTTAAATGAGAGCGGGGATACATTTAGCACGTGACAATTCGAATGTCAGTGACCAATTGGTGACAACCTGTATACTGCCGTACCGTCTACGAAAGTGGAATGCGTATCGAGAGAGGCAGAAGCTCTGAAGCTGCATGCCTTACGCTAACTGGGCCGAGACGGGGGAAATCTTGCCCAGCTTCATCAAACGCGCCAGTATTGCAGGTACTGTGCGGTGGTGTAACTTGGCCATCTCATCGAGCGCGATCCCTTTGCGCAGTTCGTCGCAAACCTGCGTGTCTTCCGATCTGGTCCATGTACGAAATGCATTGGGCGGACGGTTCTTCTCCCATTGTTCCTGCTGAATCAGAGCGGAAAGGGCCTTGTTTAGAGCTTTCACGCTTTCTGCAGACAGGCACGGGTCGCCGGCTTTTAACACTTCGCCATTCTCGGGATTCTGTCCGTTGGCCAGCGCCCGCATAATCTTAATTGCGTCTTCGGTCCCCATTTTCGCCTCCGACGGAAGATGGTAATCTCGCGATCGGGCCCGAGTCTGTGACGAATGAACATATGACAATGCAATTTGCACTAATCAGACAGCCAATTACAATCGCCTGAATGGACTGGCAAGCATTCTGGCTGACTCTTCGACTGGGAGTGCTGGTTGCCGGAGTCTTATTGCTGCTGGGATTGCCCCTGGCCTACTGGATTACGTACACGCGTTGGCGCTGGAAGTTCCTGATTGAGGCGGTGGTTGCGTTACCCATCGTTTTGCCGCCAACCGTATTAGGTTTTTATTTATTGATCATCCTGGGTCCGCGTGGATTGCCAGGCCGCATGTGGCAGGCCTTGACTGGACGCTCTTTGGCGTTCAGTTTTGGGGGATTGCTGATCGGTTCGATTCTTTACAGTCTCCCCGGCGTCACGCGGACAGTTTCGATCGATATTTATGACAAAGTTCAGGCGCTTGATTATGCCGGTGCCAACCAAACCGCCCTGGTTCTGCTGGTGATTTCGTTCCTCCTGCTGACCCTGGTGTATGGCCTGAATCGCCGGCGATGGGCCGCGTGGCCATGGAGATAGTGATCGGGCAGTCGCAGACACATCTGCTGGTCGACATCCAAAAAAGCTTTGGGCACGCAGCATTTCAGCTAAGCGCATCGTTCACCGCATCCGCAGGGTTTACCATTCTTTTTGGAGCATCAGGAGCCGGCAAAAGCACCGTTTTGGATTGCATCGCCGGAATCGCAGATCCGGACGCTGGCCGAATCCTTGCCGCCGAGACCTTGTTTTTCGATAGCTCTTCCCGCGTTAACCTTCCGTGCCAGTTGCGTCGGGTCGGGTATGTGTTCCAGGACCTGGCCTTGTTTCCGCACATGACAGTACAAGCAAACGTCAGCTACGGGATTTCTGCCGCCGATGCAGCCCAGCGCAGCCATGTGCTTCTCAGTTCGTTCCGAATCGCTCATCTTGCATCCCGCAAACCCGGAGAAATTTCCGGCGGAGAGCGTCAGCGCGTGGCATTGGCCCGTGCGCTCGCAACCGATCCCCGTGTTTTACTGCTCGACGAGCCCCTGGCCGGTCTGGACTTTCCCACCCGATCGGGGATCATCGAAGATCTGCGCAATTGGAACCTGCAACACCAGAAAGCAATTCTCTACGTCACTCATAGCCGGGATGAGGTCTTCGCGCTGGGCGAGCGCGTGATTGTGCTGGAGCAGGGAAGTGTGATCGCGGACGGAACTCCGCACCAGGTCATGGCGGCCCCGTCACAAGAAACAGTCGCCCAGCTAGCGGGTTTTGAAAATATCTTTGATGCCACTGTCGTCGCTCGTCATGAAGAGCGCGGCACGATGACCTGCCAGGTTGGAAACATTCAATTTGAAACACCACTGGTGCGCGCCGAGCCAGGCACGAAGCTGCGGGTAGGAATAAGGGCCGGCGATATATTGATCGCGAACCGCCGCCCTGAAGGCCTCAGCGCGCAAAACATTTTTGGCGGCACGCTCACACATCTTCGCCAACGAGACGTGATTATGGTCGCAATCGTGAATTGCGGACTCGAACTCGAAGTCCACCTCACGCTGGCGGCCCGTAATTCGCTGGCGTTGCGCGCGGGATCAGAAGTCTGGCTGATCGTAAAAACGCACTCGTGCCACTTGATGCGAACTTCTTAGTCGCAGAATTTGTGAGCTCGAAGCTTGTCGTTCTGTGCGGTTTTTCTCTGCGTGCTCTGCCATTTACGGTTTACTTCTTCATCACATCCACGAACATGCGATCAAATTTCTGGAGGTCCAAATCTATCTGGATTTCCACCTTCTGGGTAGGAACTTTCGATTTATCCTGATCCGTCCAGGTGAGTGTATTGCCGTAGCCTGCGCCCTGATCGAGATCAACGCTCAAGTAACGAGTTTCGCGTTTTGTGATGATGCTCGGATCAATCCAGGCTGCGGCTGCAAGCTCGTCCCACATGTAGTCAAAAGGCGGGCCGGGTTGAGAAAAGCGCGCAATGTAATGCGCCAGCGGCGTGCCGCTTGCCTCGATTTCCTTCACCATTGCCGGCGTCAAGTGCGTCCTGATTGAGATGTCTACCGGCGTGCACGTAATCTTTGTCCAGGGAGCACGCAAGGCGATCTTAGCGGCCTCCGGATCCAGCCAGAAGTTGAACTCATGTCGCGGATTGTTAACAAACTCCGGATCATTAGTTTGCGGGTTTAAGCTCCCGCCCATAAAAACCAACTCTTGTGCGAGCGCAGGAAACTCCGGATCGATCGATATGGCAATGGCCAGATCGGTCATCGGCCCGCCCTCATAAATCGTGACCTCATGCGGATACTTGCGCACCATCCGAACCAGAAAACGCGCAGCATCTTCGTCGCAGGCTTTCCTCGCCGGCTGGCCCTCGGCCAGCGCTGGAATCACGTTAGGCTCGTGCCACCAGCGATCATCCCACGCGCCGGCGTAAGCGACTTTGCCATATTGTTCTTGCCAGAGCTGCGTTTCGTAGCGACTACGAACGAGGGGGAATTCAGCGCCGGGAATGACCGGGACATCCGTTCGCCCGATGATCTCGAGCAGACGCAGCGTGCGCGCAAGTTCCTCGTTACGCCACTGGTCTCCGGTGACTACGGTTATGCCAAGGACTTCTACCTGAGGCGACTGCAGCAACAAAAGCAACGTGTTCATGTTGCTGCCCCCAGGACCGGCAGTGTCCTGGTCGATGATGATTTTCCGTCGGGGCTGAGCAGAGGCGACGGTCGTCAAAAGAATCAGGACAAGCCACAACAGGCCACGTAGGGACAGCCGCTCGCGGCTGTCCAGCGGAGCGAAGCTCCGCAATTTCGCTCTCATTGCTTTCCCTGACGGTCTCGCACTGGCCTCGTCATCAGGTCGACGTAAAGCGTGTAGAACTTCTCCGCATCAATGTCGAACTGCACATTGGCGAGTCGTAAATAGGGTGGTGGTTCTGACTTCTCGCCCCAGAAGATGGTCTTCCCGTAGCTGGCACCGTGGTCGATGTCGATGTCCATGTAGAGCTGTTTCTGGCCGGTGATGATCGAAGGATCAATCAACGCCGCCCCGGCAATCTCATCCCACATGTAACCGGGCAGGGAATACTTATCAAGATATTGGGTGATGGGCGTATTCGCCTTAGAGATCGTCGCTTTCATCTCGCTGGTGAAACGTGTCTTGACCGAGATGTCGATCGGCGTGATCGTCATCTTTTTCCACGGCGCGCGCAGGACGATGCGAGTCGCTTCGGCGTCGAACCACCAGTTGAACTCGCGCCGCGCGTCGAGCGCGCCTGGATCAATAGCACCTTTGTCGGCATAGAGGCCTCCGCCCATCATCACGAATTCTTTCGCCAAGGTCGCAACTTCAGGTTCGAGCCGTAGCGCAAGCGCGTAATTCGTAAGCGGCCCGCCGGCCCACAGCACAACTTCGCCGGGATACTTGTGGACCATATTGATGATGAAATCTGCCGCCGTACCCGGCGAGGCTTTGATATGCGGCTCGCCTTCTTTCATCGGCGGAACGACATCGGCCGAATGATAGGGCTCGTCATAGACCGTGGAGCGATTGGCCCTGAAATGCTCGGTCCACGCACCCTTGTATTCGAACTTGCCATACAGCGCTTCCCAGCGCTCAGTTTCTTCCTTGCTGTTGAGCAGGGGAAACTCTGCGCCCTGATAAACCGGCACATCCGTTCGTCCGGCGATTTCCAGCATGCGCAGGGTATGCTGCGTTTCTTCCTTCGCCCACTGATCGCCACTCACGGTAGTGATGCCGAGGACATCAAACTTCTCCGATTGCAAGAACACCAGCAATGCCTGCTGATCACTCGTTCCGGGCCCGCGCGCATCCTGATCGACGATGACCTTGATTTTCTGGGCGGAGGCGAGAGAAGCGAGCAGCGTGAGGGCGAGCACAGACTTGAGGGCGTACAATCTCATGTTTTCTCCAGAGTGAGAGAACAGAAAGTTATGGGCAGGCTGCTTGAAACAGCCTGCCCAAGGTTAACGTGTTCGGTCCCAAAGCCTCAGAAGTTAAGCTTGAGAGCGAACTGAATGACACGTGGGTTATTCACCGTGCCGCTGATTACGCCGAAGCTGGACAAGGCATTCACGTCCTGCATTCCGCTGCTACCCCCAGGAAGATAGAACTGCGGATGATTAAACAGATTGAAGAACTCAGCTCTGAAATCAAGACGCATGTTCTCGTAGGGAAGGGGCAAGTGTTTGATCAGCGACAAATCGGTGTTTACAAATCGAGGTCCATACAGCGGAGTACGAGAGGCATCCCCGAGTTCGCCCGGTTGCGCGTGGACAAAAGCGCAAGGGTTGAACCAGTTCTGGATTGTGTGAATTCGAGACGGGGCAATACAGCCCGGATTCGCGGCGACCGGCCCCGGTTTATTAGGATCACCGACCTGGTCCGGGCGGTTTAGCCCGTTACCATTCCATGAAAATGCGACTCCGGAAACCCCAGGACTACCTGCCTGTCCTCCATTAGCGGTGTCAACTACAAATAGAGGAAAGCCGGATGTGGCCTTTTCGATGACGTCAACTTCCCAGTTCCCAAGCACGGCGTTGGTTGCGCTGTTCCAACTGCTGCCAAATTGCTTGCCCTTGCCGAACGGTAGTTCGTAAGTAACGCTGGCCGTGAACTGATGATTAAGATTGAGCTGAGAAAGTCCCCAGTCAAGATGCTGATATCCGGGCAACGGGAAATACGTTGCACCGGGGAAGGTTCCAACACCATCTGCAAATCCAGAGTCGAAGGTGCGGGAATAGGTATAACCCAACAGGGCATACAACCCATGGCGAATGCTCTTAGTCTCGGCCTTGACCTGAAGAGAATCGTAGTGCGCTTTGCCCACATCATTATTGTTGGCTATGGTCAGCGGAAACAGAAAAGTGGGCGAGCCCCATTTAGGACCGAAGGCGGTGCCGCCTGGTCCACAGCCGAGGGTATAACCGGGTACGCTGCCACATGCTGATGGCGAACCAATGTTCAGGTTCAACCCGTCAACTAGAATGTGCGAACTGCGTGAACCAGCGTAGCCGACCGTCAGCACCACGTTCCCGGGAATTTGACGCTCGATGTTCAAATTGAACTGCTGTACCTTGCCCTGCTTGAAATTTAGATTTTGTGACTGCACAGTGCCGGGGAACTGCGACGGATCGATCGGAGCCGTGATCGGTTGAAGATTTGGCTGGAGGAAAATCCGCTGTATGCCGCAGTTGATGGTGGTGTT
>QHZY01000031.1 GCA_003224855.1 Acidobacteriota bacterium
GTACTTTGTCCTCCGGCATCGGATCCGCCATGCCAAAAAAACTCGCCTTCTGCATACCTCTCCGTTCGAACGACGGGGGAGAGGGGTCGTGGGTTCCAACCACGATACTTCAGCTATCCGTGTAGGCACTCTGCGGCTGCAAGCTGTCGGAATCCAACCATTCGTAAGCGACATCGCACCGACCGCCGTTAAGCAGGATCGTTACGCACGCGGATCCGGTCGTTAATTTAATCCTGCCACCTGGAGTTTAATGAAGCAGTAAGAACCGATCCCGCATCCCCCACGGGCCGAGGTCTGGGGCGCTAAACTTCCAAAGTAGATATGTGATGATATCGATGTTGTGCTTTGGGCTGGTCGAGTCATCCTCGTAGTACCCGAAACTCGGGTTACAGACGGTACCTAGTCCAGCCAAGACGGGGAGGATGTTCGTGTTTCCTGACATTGATGGCGTTGAATTCATGTTCCATGAGATGTCGAAGCCCACGTCGGCAAATGTTGGAGTGCCCAATGCGGCAAGCGGGTACGTACAGAAATAAAGCGTAGCGGAAGCGTTCACGTTCATGCTGTAATTATGGTCCCAGATCGGTCCAGCAATCTGCTGGCTCGAAGCAGGGCCGAGAACCAAAGTGGAGTCTAAGGTTCCGCTGTAGTCCCACTGCTCCAGCACGGCGTTTGTCCCAGTAGAATCCTGATTGGAAACGAGATATATGCGATTCAGGCTACCATCCACTTGGATGTAATCCGTAATGGAGTTTGTTGTAGAGCTTACGGCATGATTCCAGCGAGGAATAAAAGACGTTCCACTGGAGCCATCCACCTGACGGAGTACACGGCCCGCCAGCACAACCGTGACATAGGTCGGTGTCGGTCCCTCATCAGGTTCAAGGTCGGTAACTTTTGTACCAGCCGCAAGCGTAGTGCAGAAATTGATCGTTGGAGTCGAGAAAGCATTTGCCAACTGATAGAGCCGTCCGGAATCATCCCCGACGTAGATGTGCCTGGATGCATACCAGATCACAGGATCAGCTGAAGCTGAAGTGCCTGTGGCTGAGGGGCAGTTGGTTGTTCCCCCTACCGTGTAGCTAAGGGTCGTCCCCGTCGGCGCGATTGGCCCCGATACAGTTCCACCTGTGCCAATCGTAATGACATGAATCGTGGCAGGATTTGCGGGCCCGGTGCCCTTCTCTAAAACGACTGCCTTCGTTCCGATGGAATTCACCCAGATCGACGGAGCAAGCCGATTATTCGCGGCAGAGGCACCCACCTTGTAGGCTGCCATTACTAACGGCGCGGTCCCAGCACAGAAGCCCGTTCCGACCGAGTTCACGTAAAGATTAGTCAGGAACACGAGGTTCGCTTGTGCCGACGTTCCCTGGGCATCTATTACGAAAGCAATCCAATCATCACAGCTAGGGGTCGATCCTGAAGCATAGAATGTGCCGGGCCCCGCGGCTGGCCCATTGCTGCCAATGTCGAGAGCCCAGTCATTTTCATTGGCAAAGTTGATGGGGCTGATCAACCGCTTCCGTCGAGCAATTTCGCGCCGGGAAGCACGAAGCTGCCCGAGGTAAGTTTTTTCTTGGCCAGCATGGTCGATAAAACGTTGAGCCATCTGTATGTTTGGGAACTCTTGTCCCCAGCTTAGGAAAGGCATTAGGAATAGGAAAGTAGCTAAATGGTGTTTCATGTGCGAGCACCTTGTAATCCGACCTACGCTTTCGGCGCAATCGATGCGGTTAGCTATATTCAGGTACACCAATTTAGTAGATTGAGGCCCGTATTGATAAATGCGGTCGGTGCTCCGACGAAGACGAATGGCCGGTGCAACCAGTTATCAAATCGGGGTTTTCCCTCGATTTCGGGCTATTTGCGAGGAATCGAGTTGGTAAAGGTATGCTACAAATCCCGCATCAGACCGGTTGGGTTTGAAGCTGAACGCAGGACGAATTAATCGGTTCAAAGTAACCAGGCTTGATCGGTGAATTCGCCAGGCAGAATGCGGCCTGTCATCGACTCGCTTTGCTCGAGGATAGATCGCAATGTTGGGCAAAGCGGCCCAGCCAAACGTGAATCAGTGTCGTCGGTTTACCGACTAATTTGCGATTTCTTTTGGTGTGAGAAGGATACAGCTATTCTGCCCTTAATTTGACTTTAAAAGAATTGATTGGCAAGGGCGGTGAACTTCATCCGGTCCGACCGGTGGCACTCGGTGTCGGAAAAGGCGCGAATCGCGCAAACAATATTTCTAGCCTTGAAACGAGTATCGCATTCCTATTTGCCGCTTTGATCATCCTCCAGGCGACGAGTTTCGCAGTTTTCGGAATCGGCCAAACTGGGAAGGGCGTGTCGATCTGCGCGCTAGTCCTTCATAATGTGTTGGCGATCATATGCGCGTGGATTGCACTCAAACGATCCCGCGATGTTGCCGCCGTTTTCTGGTTTCTGTTTACTGCCTCACTTGTAGCCCTCCTCATACCTACAGTCGTAGGGGCCTTCGACAGCGTTTTTGCAAGGTCAAGCTTGTCTGAGTCGACTTGGCGCGTCCTGTTTTGCCTTTACGGCGCGCCCATCCTGATGATGCTTTTTCTCCCGGAAAGCAACATCGAGCGACTCAAGACCGAAGTATTGCTCGACCTTTTTCAGGTCGCGATCGTAGTAACCCTCGCCTTCACCGTTTTTTTTCTTTTCCCTCTCGATCGTCTAATCCCGTCGGATGCCCTGGCCCGAAACATCACGCTTTCCAACTTGGAAAACTCATTTCTATTAATAGCAGTGTTCATACGTCTGTTCTTTGTGCGGATGAAGGGGACCCGTAGTTTGTTGCTTCGCTTAGCAGTGTTCCTCGCCTCTTGTGCTGTGGTGACCTATCTCGGGAATTGGATTGATTTACATCACTACAAATCTGCCTCCATCTGGTTTAACTTAGCCTGGGCAGTTCCATACGCATCCGCCGGGCTAATAGCAATTACTTGGCGGAATTCTTCTTCTGCTCCCGTTCACGCGCCCAATCCTCGTTTTATAGACATGCTGGGAAACAACGTAATTCTTGTCACAGTGCTGTTATGCATTGCTTGGATGCTGACCGGTTTGGAGCATAAGCATGTGATGGTCGCGGTATTCGGTATCGGAGCTTCTCTACTTGCCTTTGCCATCAGGTTGGCTTTGACGCAGTACAGCCAGCAGCGAGAATTGGCACAGCGTAGATGTGCACAAGAAGAGCTGCTGGCCGCAAATCAGACAATTACACGCTTGCTGGACGAATCACGTCTCGAAACAACCGCAATCTCACAGATCAGTGAGCTTAGCAGTCTGCTGCAAGCATGCTTGTCCCGTGACCAGGCACTCCAAGTGCTGCCGGAAAAATTAAGGGACCTGTTTCGAGGAACATCAGGCGCGATCTGGTTGCTGAATGCATCCAAAGACCGTCTCGAGACAGCTACTCACTGGGGCTCCGGGGTCCCGTTACATGAAACCTTCGGCCCCGATGAGTGCTGGTGCCTGCGGCGTGCCCGTCCACATATTAGTTTTGGCGAGATCTCTTCCTTACAATGCACGCACTTGCAGCCGCAGCAACCCTCTATCTGCGTTCCCTTAATCGCAAATAACGAGACGATTGGGGTTCTTTCCATTCAAGACAACAATACTTCGGAAAAACAAACGACCCGATCGGACACTTGGATAACAAAGCGAAACCAACTTGCTTCAGGAGTGGCGGAGCATATCGCGCTTGCCATCTCAAACCTGACCTTGCGCGAGGCACTGCGTTTACAAGCGATACGAGATCCGTTGACAGGGCTCTACAATCGCCGTTACATGCAGGAGTTCCTTGAGCGCGAGATTCACCGATGTATCCGACGCAAGCGCTCCTTAGCGATAATGATGCTCGATGTTGATAACTTCAAGCGCTATAACGACACCTTCGGTCACCCAGCGGGCGATCACGCATTGCGTTTCGTGGGAGATACGTTGCTGCGTTCTGTCCGCGCCGATGATCTGGCGTGCCGCTATGGCGGGGAAGAGTTTTGTTTGGTCCTGCCCGAGTGCTCATTGCAACAAGCTGCAACTCGTGCTGAGGATATTCGTAGCCTACTCAAGCGTTCACACATGGAACGCTCGGCTGACATTCCGGGAGTTGTGACAGTCTCGATCGGAGTTGCTGCATTCGGTGAAAACGCAAACAGCAGCAAGATCCTACTAAAGTTTGCCGATGATGCTCTATATCGCGCGAAACGAGCTGGACGAGACCGGGTAGCCCTCACGAACACAGCCGAAAGTGTCACGCACGCCGCGAGCCCGCCTTAGGCGGCAGGACGACAGCTCTGCTCTCCTTGATCGATTGAAACTATACTAGAACGCACAGGCCAGACCGAAATGCTAAGTTCCACTCAGCCCTGGCGCAGCTCTGCGTGAATTCGTCACGATCTAGGGTTGACGCTGCGCGGTGTTCACTATACAAGTCTAAAGTTGGCGAAGGAACAAGTGATCAGCAATTCGTCATCTCAACATCCGGTTTGTTCGAGATTGAACCAAGGGGGCGACTGCCGAGCATGTATCGGCTCTACACGCTTTCGATCATTCTACAAACGGCCTCTGCGCGAATTTCTCCGACTATACGGAATTGTCAATGTAGCCCGGTTCTACTTGCCAGGCACAATAAAAAGAAAGTCGGTTCAACAAGTGGCTGGTGCTTGGTTGTGAATTGTGGCCGAGAGAAGCTTGGAGGCAGATGCCACGTCACAAGGCCGGGAAAAGAAATATCCTTGTGCCATATCGCACCCCAAATCCCGCAGTTGATCGATTTGGGACTGCGTTTCAGTTCCTTCTGCCACAACTTTCAACCCGAGAGTCTGTGCCAGGGTGATTATCGCACGCACGATCTCACGGCTCTCCCGGTCGTCTTCCATTGCAGATACAAATACTCTGTCGATCTTCAAGGTATCCACAGGAAACCGGCGCAATCTGCTTAAGGATGAGTAACCGACCCCAAAATCATCGATGCTCAACCTGATTCCTAGAGCCTTGAGGTCGGAAAGCACCCGACCCGCCCTTTCCGCATCTTGCATGGCGATGGTTTCCATTATTTCGAGTTGCAAGCAATTTGGCGAGATACCCGTCTTAAGCAGGATCTCACGAACGTCGCCGACCAAGTCTGCTCCCGCGAACTGCCGGGGAGCAACATTTACGCTGATCGAGAGAGTGGCGTCCCCATTGGTCTGCGCCTGCCAAGTCCGCAACTGTTGGCATGCCTCCATGACCAACTCGCGGTTGATGTTGACAATCAGTCCCGATTCGTCCGCGACGGAAATAAACTCTCCAGGCATAACTAGACGGTCGGAGCGTTGCCAACGACTGAGCGCTTCAAAGCCAACGATTTTCCCCGAACTCAGGGAAACGATGGGTTGATAATGAACTCTGAGTTCCTTGAATTCGAGTGCTCTTCGGAGGTCACGCTCCAACTGGAGCCGATTCAATGCAGCGTTGTGCATGGCCGGATCGAAAACTATCGCTTGGGCTTTGCCTGAACTTTTTGCGCGATACAGAGCTAGCTCGGCGTCACGAAGGATTTCGTCTGGTCCCAAGTAAGTGATACTGCTCATGACAATCCCGACACTTGCTTCTAGCACAATGTCTTGTCCTAAGGCCTCGAATGGCCTCGCCAATTTGGCCTGAATTCGTTGAGCCACTCGGATGGCGTCGCTCGGGTGACAGACATCTTCCAGCAGCACCGTGAACTCGTCTCCTCCGAGCCTGGCTAGAACATCCGAACTCGGCGGTTGTCCTGAATGTTCGCCGGTTCGAGACACAGTATCCGATTCACGAAAACACCCAACAAGGCGCTTCCCAAGCTCGAGAAGCATCTGGTCACCCGCTGAGTGTCCGAGGCTTTCGTTGACCCGCCTGAATTCGTCAATATCGATGAACAGAACGGCAAACTTGTAGTCAGTATGTCTGCGCGCCCGTACAAGGACCTGTCGAAGGCGATCCAGGAACAATGCACGATTAGGCAGAGCCGTCAGCCTGTCATGCAGGATATTGTGCGCGAGCATATCTTCAACTCGCTTCCGGTCGGTTATGTCCCGGTTGACAACGACGATTTCTCGCGTTCTCCCTCGTTCATCGCTGATTACACTGGCCGTAGACTCGAGGACTTTCCACGATCCGTCCTTATGCATCATGCGATATTCCAGGCGCTCTCCACGCCCCGTGAGACGTGCTTTCTCAGCGGCACCAACGACGCGCTCACGATCTTCAGGATGTACTTGCTCAATTGGCGGAGTGCTCTTCAGATCCTCGGCCGAATAACCAAGCACTTTCTGATATGCAGGGCTGTTGTAAAGCCGGTTACCTTTTGCGTCGACTACTGCAATCATATCGGCTGCATTTTCAGAGATCAGTTCGAAGAGGTGTCCCTGTTTATATAACGCCCGGCGAAGCGACCGGTTTTGCAAGTGCTGGTAAATCGTGTAAACGTCGAAGAGCAGGACCAGAGCTGCCAGACCCCGTACCCACTCTCTAAGAATGGACCAATAGAAGTCATCTTGCCCCCAAAGGTGCCCGGGGAAGCTTAACGAGAGGATTGCCCCAGTCAGCAGAAGAATGACGATCAGAGACAGCCCTAATAGCCACCACTCGCGACTGTCGATCTGGCGAGTCTTAGCATCGCTAGATAATGCCACAGTTGGGTCCGCAGGGACGTTAGACACTGGCGAACGATTCACCGCCTGCCTCTTTCTGGGCGTACATCCTTTGATCTGCACCATCCAGCACTTCATCGAGAGTTTGCCCGTCGCGCCACTCGCAAACGCCAATACTGAGACTTAGTTGGAAGCCCTCAAGCTGATCAGCAGCGTTCCAGTCTTTAAGCTTCCCTTCAATCCGGCCTACAACGTTGCTCGCTCCTTCTGAGGTCGTGTCTGCGAGCAGAATGAGAAACTCATCTCCTCCATAACGCACCACCGCGTCGGAACCACGTGTTGAACTCTTCAACATTTCTGCAATTTCAGCCAACACGAAGTCTCCAGTCAAGTGCCCAAATCGTGTGTTGATTTGTTTGAACTTGTCGGCGTCCACCATCAAAAAGGTTATGGGCGATTTGCGTCGTCGCGCATGACTTATGAACCGTCCAGCAATCTCATCCAAGGAGCGTCGATTATAGATTTCTGTCAGTGGATCAGTTATTGACCGTTGCTCGACTACTTGATTTTGCAAGGTGGTGGAAATCAGTTGTTCGCGTAATCGGCGCACCTCGAACCGCTTACTTACGAGGTAAGTGTTCAGCAAAGCAATTAGCACAAGCAGGCCGATCGCCAACGGGCGTGAGACTCTGATCTCAAACTGGATGCTGTCTCCCCTAAAGATTGCCGGGAGCAATGGGGCAAGTAAGCCCGCACTCACGAGAATGCCAGTGAGGGTGACAATCGCCCACAGTTCCCAGTCGCGCTTTTCGAGTTTGGAAAGCTGCTGGCTCACACGGGCCAGAGCGGTCTCACTATACTTAATCATGACTTCACTCTTCTGTCACAGTTTAGTCCTCATTGTGACACTTGGCACCGCACCGAAGCACAAACACAGAGGTAATTGCAAAAGCGCTGTCGGTTTTCCGACGAAAATGAATATACGCGTTTTTACTGCTTGTCTTACGGCAGAATTCGGCCAAAAGAAGTTCAAATCCATGAACGAACCAGAACCGAAGTACCCATGTCGCAGTCGATAACCTCACACCCTGAACAAGGCATTGTCGGGCGAGCGCTGCTCATCTCGAAAGACCCCATCATCAGTCATCAATTAAGTACGAGCATGCAGCGTTTCGCGATTACAGCCGAGCTGTGTACTGACCCTGTAGCCGCTGCGCAACTAGTAAACACGCGCAAGTTCGACGCGATAATTGTTGATGTTACCTTGAATGACTCAGCAGCCCACGTGCTGGAAAATGTTCGTGGGTCACGTTCCAATCACAACGCGGTAACATTCGCGGTGGTGGACGGCTCAACGCGACAGCTGGCCAGACGACTGAAAGCACAGTTTGTACTCGATAGAGACAGTTCAGGCGCTGTGCTATCGAACGTGTTCCGGGCTGCCCTCGGACTCATTATTCGGGAACGCAGGCGATACTACCGGTGTCCGTTGGATCTTCCGGCAAAGATTGCTCTGGAAGGCGAATCTGAAGCTCCCTGCAAAATCATAAATATAAGCGAAGGTGGCGCGGCCATCCAAGCGAACGTCAACTTTAAACCTGATTCTCAGGTGCGTATTGCATTCAATCTGGGAAGCTTTTTCACGATCGGCTCTGAAATTTGTTGGTGCGACAACAATCGTAGGTCGGGGCTAAGGTTTCATTCCTGGCCTGCCGAGCAGAGGCCAAACTTACAAGAATGGCTGGCTCGCCAGCTGGAACAGACTCTACCTGAGCGAGTCGCCAAGTTGTTCACAAGGAGCGAATGATTATGGAGCAAGGCCGACTCCGAGCTTGGTGGTGCGTCGGTACACCGACTAAAAGCACAAACCAACCTGTTTCCACAGGCATGAGTGGTAAAGAACCAGCATGAGTCAATCTCTGGCGGTCGGAATTTTTATGATGGGACTAGCTGTTGGCGGACTGCTGACGAAACTTTCTATGACGGGCCTGATGCGCAGAGCCAGGGAGAAGAAATAAACGCCAACCGATTCCGGTGATAACACGCGACAGCGCGTTCCCTTGTGGAATCCTAGAACGAAGGAATGGTTTTTGTCCCAAATGCGGTCGAACTTCGCCAAAGTTGCTAGTCAAGGATGCTCAAGAGGATTTATCTGATTACGTTGCTCCCTGCCCAGCATCGAAGTGCCTCTACCCGTTCGAAGAACCCTGAATACTGATCGTGGCGCTTCCAAATAATAGTAAATTGTGCGATTTAAACTGGGAGGGCTGATCTCGGCTTCGCCTGATTCAAGGATATGGATTCCGGCAGTTTTTATCACCGTCATGAAATCCATACAGTAGACAGTACAAAGCGCCAGTAGCTTCGCGATGTGGCGCGGGACGCGATCGCTTGCCTCATAATCACAGAGCGCGCCCAGCCCGACCGCGTAATCAGGACCAAGCAGTTGGGCGACTTGAATGCTTAATTCATGGGCAGCACGAAATGTGAGCCCAGCACGCGCTCGTGCCGCCTGCAATAATTTCGAGAATGTAAGCTGGCAATTATGAGCCCCATCCGAGCCCCCGTCATCCGGTTCGCCTGGATCCGGCAATTTATCCAGGCTCGACCGCAACCCTCGCAAATCCACCTCGCCTAAAATGCGGATTTCCCGATTGATTTTGAGCGGCCACCCCCAAAATGGAGCCCGTGGCGGCACGACCCGAGCATGATCTCGACCTACAGCTTCCAGCCGACAGCATGCCAGCCCGTGCTCATGCTCTATCAGCCATAATCTCGATTGCTCGCTTGTCTCAGCGGGCATGCAGGTATCGCCGGTGACCTTTACTCGCACTATGCTATCGGGCGCGAGTTCCGGAATCACCTGCGCGTCATCTTTGCCGATTTTCGCAAAGCGACCACGGGTATTGATCTGACGCTGAAGTGGCAGCGGAAGCAGCACCGTCTGGTCTCGTTGTAAGCGTAGTTGAAGACTGGAGATGATTTGGGCGTCATGTCCACACGCCTGCATACATCGCCAGAAGGAAATCCCTGTTATGCGACTGAGCGCTGCGAGTTGGCACACATGCGGAGAAATCCCCGCCCTGAGCTTGTACAAGAACGCGCCGGGAATGAAAAAAGAACTTGATCGTCCATAGAATCTGGCACTTGTAGCCGATACTAGCTTGACCGTAAACCCTGCTTCCTTCAGCAATGCTTTGAGCCGCAGTTCGGACCCTGAAAAGCTGGGGAGGGCGTCTGGATATGGCGCAACCGAAGTCAGAGCGGGTGTTGATTCCCCTGACCACATCTGGACGCTACTCACCGCGACCGATGCGCTCATTGCTCGACGCTAGCCACTTCCACAACTGGGAAGCGGCCTGTACCGACTCAGTTATTTTCCTCGCTGGTATCCCTCTGGAGTCGCCTTTTCGCGATGAAATTCACGCGCACGACCAGATCCCGAGATCACCACTCTTTTCGTGTTAAGCGCCAATGGAGAGACCAGGAATTTTGGCGCTACGTAGGCCTTAACATGTGGAACTGATCCATTTGTTTGGGAATGCACCTTCTAAAGTTTCAGGTTTAATTGCCGATGAAATTTCCGCAAACCTTTAAAGCTTGTCTTGAAGCACTAGTCCGCATGAGCTTTGGCGCCAAGAATAGCTCGCTAGCCCGTGGAGAGGGTGAATTCCGGATATTTGTCGGTTAACCGACGCTTAATCGCGCGGTTTTCGAACAACTCAGCATTGGGCCCAACCCCCCGGTTAGCGTGGCGCTAGGAGGGTCCTATGAAGCGAGTCGCAAGATTGTTTTTGGCAGGTCTTCTGTTTGTAGGTGCGTTTTCCGCCGTTTCCTTTGCCGATGGCGGAGCGCCCGCCCCCATGTGCGGGCCAGCAAATTGTCCCAAGTAGTTTCGTCGTGATTTCGTCTTAAGTCCAACCAACTCTTGTGGGCCGCACTGGTATGCGAGTACTCTTCCAGTGCGGCCCATGCAACCTTCCGGCATTGCCACCACAACGTTATGGCTTGTCCCACTGTCACTGCAGTTTGCCATAGCGGTCCTAATGTTCCGTCGCGGGCTGTACAAGACCTTTCCTCTATTTTTTGGCTACACGATATGGGTTCCGACACGTGACGCCCTCCTGTTTTTATTTCCTTATCCGAGTAGGGCATATTCTGGCCTGTATTGGGGCGGGGATGTCGCCGCTTTATTAGTATCCCTCGGAATCGTGTTTGAGATCGTCCAGGAACTCATGCCGGGCTACAGGTTTTTTCCTCTTGCCCGAAGATTGTTGGCCATGGCTGCTGCGGCGGCCTGTGCTGTGGCGATCTTCCTTCTGAGAATAAATGGATATACTGCGACGGACGCCAGCTTGGAGCCGATCGTTATTTTCGAACGCTCGATCCGTTTCATCCAGGTTTGTGTCTTAATCCTCACGGTCTTGATTGTTTACCGGTTCGGTGTGCCATGGCATCGCTACGCTGTTGGTATAGCGGCCGGGTTTGGTATCTATTCCGCCATAAACATGGCCTTGCTCGAATTGCGTCTACATGTACGCGTCTTGTCTGATCAGGCCTTTGTGCTTGCGAACTCAGCGGCATATAATGCCGCAGCCATTATCTGGGCGTATTATTTTTTCTCCTCGTGGCGTAAGCAGGAGATAGAACGTTTGCCTGAGACTCATTTAGCGGATTGGAACGAAGCTGTAACCGAGGATCTTCATCGATGGTATCGACGATCCTGATCCTTGCTCTTGCCGCTTCGGCTCTGATCCTGTGTTGGAAGCTTGTTCGGGCGGCCCGCCAGGATCGGTATAAACAGGAAGGGCTGCATGAGCTGAATGTGTGCGTGTTTCGGGCTCTCACAAACAGCAGTGACGACATTTATCTCCGCACGCGTCTCGATGCAGTACGTACTCGTTCGTTTCATCGAAAGCGCACTGCACTTGCGCTTCAAATGATTCGCCTGGTTGACGAGAATGCGCAGGTGGTGATCCATATGGCTCAGCGTGCGAAGGCAGTTGGCGACCCCGTCCTCACTAGTAAGGCCGAGGAGCTGATGGGCCTCGCACTGCGCTTACGGATGAACCTGGTTGCGGTACGATTTTGTTTGGGAATAAAGTGGCTTATGCCCGGCCTTGATCTCGTTGTTCCGGCTTGGGACACCAGGTATCGGGACTTGGCGGCCTCGCTTTTTCGGTTACGACAGGACGATCCCCGATTCTTATTCACAACTAATTAGCTCTTATCGGACCTGCGGAACTTGTCTTTGCCGCTGAATGTTTGGTGACTTCCTGAAATGTTCTTGGATATTGTTTGATTGTTTTTGGGCGAGTGCATCGACTAGCGGCAAGCCCCAAAAAGGCGAATATGGAATCAGGGAAAGTAATCCGCGAGCTTCGTGAGGAACGCTTTCTTCGACCCACCGACATTGAGCGCATGAGCCGCGCCATTGCCGACACCAGAGGCAATTCCGATTTCTACGTGCCTCACTCCACTTTGGCCGACATCGAGTTTGGCGCCGTTCCCAGCATTCATAAGCTTTTCAGTCTTGCCGTGTGTCTTAGAGTTCCGCTTGAGGAGCTGATGCTTGCTTACGGAATCGATTCCGGGGAGGTGACGGCATTTGCCCCGACGCCGGGTTCCAAACCTGTAGAGCTACAGTCTATTGGAACGAAAGAACCGAGTTTTCGCTTTCGCTTGAACTTTGACCGGGCAGTTGATTTTGCAGAAACGACTCTCTTAACCATGCAACCGGAGGATTTGGCACTATTGCCTCCTGCTCTTCAGGGTCGAGTTGAGTTCACGCGCTTTCGCTACGCAGTGATTGGGTTTAAAGATACCAGTATGAGTACTGTGCTTCCTCCCGGTTCCCTTGTTGAAGTGGATATCAATGAGAATCGCGTCGAGTTCTTCAACTGGAGAACGCTACAGGAGCGTCCCGTTTACTTGGTTTGGCACCCTGAGGGTCACAGCTGCTGTTGGTGCCAGTTAGACGCCAAAGAGCTCCTCGCGGTGCCACATCCGCAGTCGAATTATCCAATCAGACGATTCAAGATGCCTGGCGAAGCCACGGTGGTAGGCAGAGTCGTTAATGCCTGGATTCCATTCACCCTTGCCGCCAGGCGCAGCTGACTAACACGCCGGAGCGAGTCTGTTCTTCTGCAGCACCGCAATACCCGTCTCAATATTCAGGAAGAAAATTTCCGACCATATCTTTTCGGTCTGCAAGGGAACAGTCGCACGGTATGCCTGCAGAGACTGCCAGTTGTGCAGCATGGTGTGGCTATCTGTTTTGGAGTAGCGGATGTAGTCCTGAAGCTGGCACACATAATCTGACAAGTGGCTTTCAAGCAGGCGTCGAAATATTTCATTATGAATGTCACCAAGAAGCGCACTTGCAGCCTGTATTCCGAGCCGTTTCGTAAGCTCGGGATGCAAGTAAACACCGCTGTTGCAATCCCGCAGCGAAGCGAGGTAAATCATCCGAGTCAGATTGTTGGGAAGATATTGGAGTCCAATTTCGTCATATGCTACGGCAATGGCACTCTGTTCACGAGGCAGGCTTCCATATTGGTGATCAGCCGATTCGAGCCTCATTCGAGCGCCATTGTTTCGCCATTCCGACTGCCAAGTCACCTAAAAAGCACTCCTGTGTCCGAGGCATTGTACGACTTTTGAGCGATTCCGCCCGACAAAACGCTAAATGACTCAGGTATTTTTCCCCCGAGCATCCGGAGTTCTATCACGATCAGGGCGGCCTCGTGGCGACCACCCGCGAGCAGTTGGTGGCAGCGGTGAAACAGAACATCTGCCGCAACGTCCATTGCGAATTGGTAAAGGGACACTTGGAGTCTACCCAATAAAGGGCTACGGCGCAGCGGAACTGGGGACACAAACGTTCTCGCATCGCGGAATTGATCCCGATGAGGGTGATGCCAAATCGGTAGTTGGTGCAAGCGTGATATTTTCAATGATCATTCGGGCAGCCGGCCCTAAGAGCGTTTTTCTGTCGTTTCTCGCAGATTAAGCTTGTGGTCAGAATGCGGGACCGCGATATTCGGGGCACATCACGCAAATCCTTTGCGCCCATTCTCTGTTCTACTTTCCGAACAACCTCGCTCCGTCTGATTGATATCGCTGCAATTCTGTTAGCGTTTCCTCGATGAAGCACAATCGTAGTTTTCTTTACGCTAGGACAGATCTCCCTGTTGCAGATGCTTTGGTGGAAGCCATCGTTAGATTGCGCAACCTTACGCGAATGGAGGCCAATACGCGTCTAACCGAAACAGACCGGCGGGCACTTCAGTCCGCCATACGAGAGCTGAAGAAAATTATTCAGCGCAACGTCTGCTAGAGGCCCATGGAGCAAGCTGCGCGGTTTGGCCATCGTTTGGTGTTCTTCTTGTCCTAAGGTCAACGATAATATTTCTCACAAGCAAAACACAGTCCGCAGTTAGAGGAGGTTACATGACCGAATCGCGCCCAGCGGCCGAATACCTACGCATGTCCACTGAACATCAACAGTATTCGATCGACAATCAGAAGGCGGCCATACGTGAGTATGCGATAAGAAACAATTTCAACATCGTGAAGACATTCGTCGACGAAGGAAAGAGCGGATTGGTCTTAAGGCATCGGAATGGTCTGCAGCAATTACTGAGGCAAATTGTCGAGTACAGTGGTGCGTTTTGCGCGGTGTTGGTGTATGACGTAAGCCGATGGGGGCGGTTTCAGAACATGGACGAGGCCGCTTGCTACGAATTCCTTTGTAAGCGAGCCGGGGTACCCGTGCACTATTGCGCCGAGCCGTTTCGAAATGATGGTGCGATGCCGAATATGGTGATGAAGGCCTTGAAACGAGTAATGGCCGGGGAGTACAGCCGGGAGCTCTCTGTCAAATCGTTTGATGGTGCACAACGGATGGTAAAAGAGGCTTCTGGGCGGGCAGCCGGCCAGGTTATGGTCTTAAGCGGGATTGTCGCTGCGGATGGCAAAATCAAGGGTACTTTAAAGGACGGTGAGACGAAGAATGTCAAAAGTGACCATGTTCGGATTGCGCCGGGCCACGGAACGAAATTGCGGTGATCCATGAGATCTATCGACTCTTTATTCGCGAGAAATTGAGCGCATGGCAGATCGCCCGGAAACTAACCGCTCGAAAGATCAGCCGTCGGGGAGAACCTTGGAACAGTCAATCCGTGTTGACCATCTTGAAGCACTTGAAGTACACCGGATCACTGGTTTGGGGACGCAGTGCAGGCAAGCTTCATACGCGTATTGTGCCGGTTCCACGTCCACAGTGGACAATTAGACCGGGCGCCTTATGCCCGATTGTGGATGAGAAAACGTTTCAGGCAGCTCAGAAGATCTTGCGTGACCGCCCGCAAAGCATGACCAACGATGTTGTATTCAATAAAGTACGCAGCCTGCTTGCGAAGGAAGGGCGGCTCAATGCAAGACTGTTGAATGGATCTCATGTGACACCCAGCGCGGGGTGCTGCAAACAACGGTTCGGCAGCCTTCGAAATGTTTACGAATTGC
Organism: Acidobacteriota bacterium; assembly: GCA_003224855.1. Classification (GTDB taxonomy): domain Bacteria; phylum Acidobacteriota; class Terriglobia; order Terriglobales; family Acidobacteriaceae; genus Gp1-AA142. Next base: position 15,162 of record QHZY01000031.1, read on the forward strand.
TTGGATATACACCTGCTGATTCTTCTAAGGTGCACAAGGAGACTTTCCAATTGACGACACGTCTTCACCGCCTTGTGGTCCGGGACATTAAAAAGTACTTCGGCAAAAGCGGGGTGCTGCATGGATAAACTCTAGCCTGAATTTGAGAGGTGTGCTCTAATACCCAGGTCGGACGGTAGTTCTGGTCCTCCCGCCCCGTTTAAAAAACCCCTTTAAGGACTTTTGGAGGTCTGCTTATGTTTTCAGGCTTACGAATTCGAGTTTTGCTGCTCTTTTCTCTATTGTTGACTGTGGCGGTGATGCTTATTGCGCAGAGCAATCCGCATCAAAGCCGCTCAACCTCGTTCGGCACATCTGGTGGGAACGTAAATGACATCAGTAAAGCCTTTTGTTGCTCGGGCACGCTCGGTTCTTTGGTAAAGGACAGCTCAAATACGCAATACGTTTTGAGCAACAATCATGTCTTGGCTGATAGCGACCAAGCTGCCGCTGGCGAGGACATCTCTCAGCCCGGACTAATTGACAACAACTGCCGCCCGGCAACCATCGTTGCGGACTTCACCGTTGCGCCACATCTCGGTACAAACGTGGACGCGGCCCTTGCGGCAGTTCGCTCCGGTCAGATGTCTTCCAGCGGCACAATCCTGGATATTGGCCCCCCAAGCTCTAGCACTTTAAGCGCCAGCAATAACCTATTAGTAGCGAAGAGCGGTCGAACAACCGGACTTACCTGCGGGTCGGTTCAGTCCACAAACACCAACGTAAAAGTGCAGTATCAACAGGGTTGCAACTCAGGCAAAAAGTTTACGGTCACCTATACCAATCAGGTCGTGGTCGGCGGCAGCGGGTTCAGCGCTGGGGGCGATTCGGGATCGCTAATCGTGAGCCAGACGGGGAAGCGTCCCACCGCACTGCTTTTCGCCGGCAGCAGTTCAACAACCATTGGCAATCCGATCAACGAGGTGCTTTCACAACTGACTACCAGTCTCAGTAAATCTGTGAGTTTTGTCGGCGCATCGAATCCTGGAAACGTGGCTTGCCCAGTCCCTGCTGCAGCTTTAGCCGGTCACGGCAGACCTTCCCAAACCGGGCTCGACCGTGCAGCGGCGGCCAAGGAAGCTCATGTGCAGGAGCTCATGGCTGATCCTGCTGTGATGGCTGTTGGAGTCGGCAGTAGCGAACGCAATACCGCCGAAGCTGTGGTCAATGTTTACGTCGAAACAGGGCGTGCCCATGGTCACATTCCTGCCGAGGTAGACGGTATTCGCACGCAGATTATTCGCACCGATCTCATTCGTGCTTATGGCTGGAACGAGGCTCAAAACGTTGCAAACTCCTGTCCGGCTAAGCTCCAGTAATTTCCCCTTAGGGAAGAATTCGGACGAAAAGATGTTCGAGTTCTTCCCGGTCTTCCTTACATCCGACAAGAATATTTTTACATCTACTCTGGATTTGCTTGACTCTGCGTGACATAGTTTGTGGACGTGGGCCTAAAGGTGAGGCGCGGGCAGCGTTGCGGAGAACATTCCGGTCAGCGCTTGTGATTACGGAAAT
>QHZY01000153.1 GCA_003224855.1 Acidobacteriota bacterium
GCCTTGTGGCGCTCCGACCAGGGGCGCTCATCGGGGCGCCCGGTGTAAGCGGGATTCGGAGAGCCGGGGCCGAGTTCGTCCTGTTCCGCGGAAGCTTCGGCGTGGAAGAATTTCGCGTAGTCGTAAACCGGCGCGGCAAGCCGGGGGTCGCCGTAGTAAAGCTTCAGGACGTTCGCCGTCTGCGGATCAAAGTAAACGCGGCGCTCTATGGAAAGAGGCTGCACGGCGGTAAGGTGCAGCGCAGGATTATCGGCGTTGTCGATCGAGATGGTGAAATGCCCGGGGGGCCCTCCGCCGGCATCAATGGTCAGGTCTTCTGCTGTAACCAGTGTGCCGCCGCGTGCGATCTTTACACGACCGAGTTCGCCGCTTGCCACCTGCAGGCCCTGCATTTCAATCAGCGACACGGTCCGCCGAAAGTTCACCTGCTGCGGGTCGACCTGGAACTGAATGCGATCGACAGGCACAAGCGGCGCGACGTAACAGGAGATCAGAGTGGTGCGCGCCTGGTTGCGCGGAGCCTCGCAGGAGCCGACCTTAGTCCAGCGAGCTTTTTGTTCCTGCAGATTGGAAATAGTTGCGCCTTTCACATCCTGCGGCCGTACGCTGCCGGAGATGCGCACATGCAGATATCGGAAGCTGACAGGATGAACCTTCAGAGTGAAATTCGAACCCAGGTTTTCGGTGCTGAAGTCATAAAGAGTTGAACTTCCCAGCAAGGTTCCGGCACCCTTGCCGGGAGCGTCTTTTCCCATAACGCTGGCATTGCTTACGAAGTTTTTAGACTCAAGTTGCAGGCGGACGTGGTCGTATTCAGGGATGCCGGCGGCGTCCAGGTCGAATTCCGTTTTACCCGCGACTGAACCGAGGTTCAGAATATTCGCTGGCGTTTCCGCGCTCGAAACGCCTTCGCGCTCGAGGGTGACAGCATAGGGCACCTGAGTGCTGCCGTCGAACAAGCGAAGATCAGCAAGATCCGGACGCGCATGCTGCCAGAGTTCCTCATCTACCACAAAATAGTTCTGCCGGCCGGGAGCGGTAACGCGTACATCACGAACGTTACTCAGGAAGGAGATTGTGGGGCCGTGGGCCACATCGATCACGGCCCACAACAAGAGCAAGAGCGACACCGGCTTCATGCCGCAGCCGGCCCTGGTGGGGCGGGTCTGGATGAGAGCTTGAGCCAATCTCGCTGATACGCAAACGAGATCGCCAGCAGCAAAACTCCCAGCACGATAAAGCTCAGGATGCGGTACACGCGGTCGAGTTCCGAGACATCGTAAACGAAGACTTTAACTACGGTGGCCGCGATCAGGAAAAGCGCCTGCCAGCGGACAAATGCTGAACGCCGCCAGAAGCCGACCGCCATCAGCATCGCGCCGTAAGCCATGAAAAGTGTTGAATAGGTGAAATCGCGGGCGATCTGAATGCGGTGATATTCAACTCCCCAAGACCACGAATTTCGAGCGTTGCGGTCGGGAGCCGCCCTGGCCATCTGCTCAGAATAGAAATCATGAATTTCGTGGCTTATGGCCATAAGGGCGAGCAGGTTGATAACGACTACCGCGACCGCAGCAAACTTGCGCGGCATATCACCAGTACGGCGGCTTGCCAGCCACGCCGCCCAGGCCAGCGCGGCGATGGCGATGAGATAAGTCGCCATGCGGGAGTTGAAGATACGAGTAGAAGTGATGAAGTCATCAACAAAGACCATTCGGCAAACGCCCAGCAGCAGCGCGCATATTGCAAACCAGGCGAGGAAGTCGGACTTGATCCGGTCGGACACCCACAGCAGGACGGCAGCCTCGACGAACCAACCAATGGTGATCCAGTGCTCTTCGAGGCGAATGGGAATGGCGATGGTGATGAACACAATGGCAAGTGCGAGATGCAGCAGTCGAAGCTTGTCGAGCGTCTCCGCGCTGGCCCGTGAACGGCCCTGCCGGCTGAGCCCTATATAGACCGCCGCCAGCGCCAGCGCTACCCAGGCGGGTGCGGTCTTGTTTATCGGGTCGAGCATCGCGTACATCTGGAAGAAATAGACGCCAGCGTTTACGAAGGCGATGAAGAAGGGTAAAGCGGCGAAGCGAGTGCTCGAATCCAGCGGACGTACGAGAAGCGGAGCAATCGCGAAGGCGACAAAGAAGAGCGTGGCAAAGAAAACCGTAAGCCACAGCTGATTACGGCTGTAAAACTGCGAGTACCATCCTATATACATGAACAGCGTACCGGCGTAGGCGAGCAGCAGAAGGCGCTGCCAGGGCTTAAAGGTGACCAGCACCAGAGCGGCAAAGTCGAGCAACGCCACGTATGCGAACAAAGCTATTTCGCGGTTCTGCCCGGTCGAAAGCAGGGCGGGCGTGGCGAAACCGCCGGTCAGTGCGAACGCCGCTAGAATCTCCGCATCCTGCGAGAGCGCAAGGGCAGCGGTGGATGCGGTGACGATCAACATGGCAAGAAATGCCACGCCGCTCGGAAACAAGTGATAAACCTGAAAACCGGCCCACAGCGAGAGATACATCACGCCTGTGCCCACCGCCTTCAGGGAATATGAGAACGCGCGATAACCTCGGCCGCGAAAGCGTTCACTCCATACCACTACGCCGATTCCGGCAAGCAGGCCGATCGCGATTCGCCCGCCTGCGCCGATCCAATCGCTATCGAAGGCGAACTTCAGGAAGTACGAGACGCCAATGAGGACCGCCGTAATTCCAATGCGGTTGAGCCAGTGCGAGCCAATACGTGATTCCAGATCGGCGTTATCAGCGCGAGCTTGCACGCTCGGTGGCGAAACAAAGGGTGGCGGGGCAACCGCAGAGGGCAGTGGCTGAGTTGTAACAGGAGTTGCCGCCACGGGCGCGACTGGCGCAGGCTTGTGCCTGAGTTGCAGAATTTCTTCCAGCCGCAGAACGCGCGATGCCAGATCGCTTACCGCTTGCCGAATTTCCTGCAGTTCAGTTTGTGAAGGGTCCAACGCTTCCGCCCCGGGAAACTGCTTTTGCCAGCATTATCTGCCAAACTGGTCTGTTTTCATAACACATTAAGGGAGGCAGAATAATGAAGGCTTACACCGAATATTTAAAGTTTCATACTGGCACACACCGTGCTTACATTCATCTCACGCCGCAGATCGAGCAGATCGTGAGCAAAAGCGGCATAAAAGAGGGCATGGTTCTGGTCTCCGCCATGCACATTACGGCGGGGGTCTATGTCAATGACAATGAAGATGGCTTGATCCAGGACATCGATCAGTGGCTTGAGAGACTGGCCCCATTCAATGCGGATTACAAGCACCATCAAACGGGAGAGGACAACGGCGACTCGCACCTGAAGGCGCTATTGATCCATCACGAAGTGATTGTGCCAATCACCGCAGCGAAGCTGGATCTTGGCACCTGGCAGCGGATTTTCTACGCAGAGTTCGACGGCCAGCGGGACAAGCTCGTAATCGTAAAAGTGATGGGCGAATGAGCGAAAAAAAGGAGGGCGGCAATGCCGCCCCCAACGCAAATGCTTACGAGATCGCTCGTAAGTGCCTGGATGAGTTTAGAGGTGGAACACCAGTCCAGCACTGTAACGGAAGTTGTTACTGGACGAATTTCCGTTGGCGCGGAACGACATCCAGTCAAACTGGCCCACGCGAACTGCCATGTGGGGTTTGATCTTGGCATCTACTCCGCCACCGAACATCATCGCAAAACCGCTGCCGCTGCCAGAGAAGCCGCCAAAGCTGGCAGAGTCATGGAATCCGCCAAACAAGCCGTGCGCAAAAAGACGGAAGGTCTGGTTGCGTGAGCTGGAGATGGTCGGGCCAAAAGTGTAAGTGTAGTTGCGGAAAGAAACACCGGAAGTGTTGTTGTAACCACCGCTGAAATCACCGGTGATTCCGAGCCAATCCTTCACGTTGCCGGTGACCGCTGCGTTCCAGCCGTTCAAGCCGGTACCGTCCAGGTTGGAGTACTGATAGCCGCCGAACACTTCCGCCTTGCTTTCCTGGGCGGAAGCAGCCAGTGACATCAGTATCAACACAATCGCGACGCCTGCAAGTTTACGCATTCTGCATACCTCGGTAATTTGGATTTGCACCCCGCCTCTGGGCGATCCAAACTTCCCAAAGCCGCGCTACTGAGCTGGTGGCCGTATACGGCCCGGTGCATGACTATTCCAATATGGGCCGTGTCCCCCAGCAAGTAACGGAAGATAGGGTCATTGTCCTTCCGTAAGGGGTGTTTCATGGGAGTTTTGGCATCAGGTTGGAAGGGAATCTCCCAAGTAGGCCAGCCACTTCCGTTTCTGAAACGCGAATGACCGAGACCACCGCGTGTGATCACAAGTAGCTGATTAACAGTAGCTTATGGGAATTTGTACCCAGGTTTCAGCGCGCAGCGAAAGACTTTGGTCTGGTCTTTATTCACGCGGGAATTGCAACTGGCCCAACTCAGAAAAAGGTTTGGCCCCAGGGGGAAGATGACGCTAGTTCCATTTACGTCGGCCATTATGGTCACGCCTTCGGCGTTGGCAGGCATGGTGAAGTTCAAGCCATCTCCAAAGATCACAGGATAAGACTGGCGGGCAACATCGCCCTTCAAGGTATGAAAGACTTCCGCTTCCACCAGGAAAGTTGCCGTATCGGACCAATTGCGGACGGAGACATTCAGGTAACGTCCGTTTTCGGCGAAGTTATCACTTTCGATCTTGGTGAACGGGCAGGGGCCGGCAATGCATGAGGCGCGGGCATTACGGAACTCATTGCCGTCCCCGGCATCGAGCGAGACTGACTCGATGGCTGCCTTCCATTTGCCATCCGGCGAGCAGGGTGGCTGTCCGTTGCAGCGGACATTTCCCTGATTCACTATTTCAAAAGATTTCACTGCACTGCCTACGTTCGCCGAGGTAGCCGATTTGATGGAGTAACGGGCAACGACGTTGGAGATTACCACCCCTGGTCCGGAGTCCTGTGGGCGCACTTCCGGCTTCGCGGGTTCCAGATGCGCGACGTAAAGCTGGTCGCCGGCATAATCTTTTACATCGAGCGGCTTGTAATCGGGGTGACGAAAATGGAGTGTAATGGGCTCGCCGTGGCGTACCCGGCGTTGCAGCGCCAGGGAGAAAAACCCGCTGGCGTCAGACCTGGACTCGGATGCCGCCATGAGCCTGTCGGCGGTGACCACAACATCGGCGATCGGCATCTCTTTGCGGGGATCGCTGTCCTTGCGAATGATCGCGCCCTTTAGAGTGATTGCCTTGTGCTGGGCCAGTTCGCGCACCAGCAGGACACCGAAGGGTATCAACACCATCAGGGTGATCCAAACCGCCGTGCGCGCGCCGCGACGCATGATTTCTATACCTTAACAAAATCGGTTTGCCGACGGCAGCGCGCGAACCTAGGCCGTCATGGCAGGTTACTTCCGGGCGACCCGGTCTGCTTTTAATACAACAAGTTCGTTTAAGATTTGCGAAGTGACTCAGCGCACAATCGGGGATTTCCATCTTTCACGGCGCAGCCTGATGAAACGAGGGCTCGGCCTGGCGCTGGGCGCGCCGCTCCTTAAGCTTTCTGCCCTGGCGCAGACCAGCAAACGGATCTCGCCCGCCTCGATTTTCTATGGTGGATGCCCGTAAGCGCGTGATTAATACGCTCCGCTTTTTGTGGAAGAAGCTTCCGAACCATCGCGGATTTTTTTATCACTTCGCGAACCTTAATACCGGCGAGAGAATCTGGGATTCGGAAGTCTCCTCGGTGGATACGGCGATACTGCTGTGCGGAATTCTCACCTGCCGGCAATATTTTGAGAACTCCGACGTGAACCAGTTAGCGGATGCGGTTTTCAATCGCGTGGACTGGACGTGGCTGTCGGAAGACACCTCGCTGCTGCCGCACGGCTGGACGCCGGAGATCGGATTTCTGCCTTACCGCTGGGATGGCTACAGCGAACTGATGATGATGTATCTGCTGGGAATGGGGTCATCGGCGCATCCGCTGCGGGTGGATACCTGGAACGCCTGGAAGCGCACCATCTTTGAGTACGATGGATTGCGGTATATCGGCGCCTTCGCACCGCTTTTTATTCACCAGTACTCGCAAGCCTGGTTTGATTTCCGCAGCAAGCGCGACCGTTACGCGGATTACTTTCAGAACTCGGTGATCGCTACCGAGGTGCATCGCCGCTTCTGCCTGGAACTGCGGGGACAGTTTCCGGATTACAGCGAAGATTTCTGGGGGATCACTGCGTCCGACTCGGCCAATGGTTACGTAGTGTGGGGCGGCCCGCCAGCGATCGGCCCGATCGACGGCTCGGTTGCGCCCAGCGCGGCCGGCGGGTCTCTACCGTTCATGCCGCAACCCACGATAAGGGTACTGCGGCACATCAAAAACAACTACGGAGACCGGGCGTGGAGCGCTTATGGTTTCGTGAACGCGCTGAATCCTGCCAGAGGCTGGTACGACACGGACGTTGTCGGGATTGATACAGGCGTAACCATGATCATGGCAGAAAACGCCCGCACCGGATTCGTATGGGACACGTTCATGAAGAACCCGGAGGCGAAGCGGGGTATGCAGCTGGCAGGATTCCAAACCTATTACCAGCCCTCGGTCGAATAGCTACCTTGCCGGGCTCCGCATAGCCAGCTTAAATAAAGCGTTTTAACAAACCGGGTCTCCTTCGGAATCATCTCAGAACAATCGGAGGACGCTCATGCCCGATTCCAGCCGCATCCATGCTGTTCCAACCCAGCCTTCCACAACCAATCGATGGGGTATAGCCGTCGCCGGAGTGGTTATGCAGATCGCGCTGGGCGCAGTGTACGCCTGGAGCGTGTTCCGCATACCATTGAGCAAGGCGTTCGGATGGACCATTTCGCAGGTTACGTTCGCTTTCACGCTTAGCATTCTCACTCTGGGTTTTGCCGCTTTTGTGGGCGGCTTGTGGATGCGAAGGTCTGGCCCAAGAGTGGTCGCGGTGGCGGCCGGAATCTTATATGGCCTGGGCGTCTTTCTGGCCAGCTTCTCCGCAGGTCGGCTGTACTGGCTGTATTTCTCATATGGCTTGATCGCCGGCATCGGCCTGGGGCTCGGATACATTGTGCCCGTGGCCACGCTGGTCAAGTGGTTTCCTGACAAGCGCGGAATGATCACCGGTCTCGCGGTTGCAGGATTCGGAGCGGGCGCGCTGATTACCGCTCCCATCGCCAGCCGTTTGATCGTAAACATCGGAGTGCTGAAGACATTCTCGGTGCTGGGCGTGGCCTATTTCATCGCTGTGACCGGCGCAGCGCTCTTCATGAAAGATCCACCCCCGGATTACGCGCCGGCGGGCTGGAAGCCTTCGGCAACCCAAACCAAACAGCGTTCGGCAACCGATTACACGCTTCGCGAAGCGTTGCGTCAGTGGCAGTGGTATGCGCTGTGGGCGATCCTATTCTTGAACACCTCAGCCGGCATATCGATCATCTCGCAGGCCGCGCCTATGGCCCAGGAGATCACTGGCGTGACCGCGGCCGTGGCCGCAGGCATGGTGGGAATTATTTCAATAGCCAATGGAGCAGGACGTTTTCTGTGGGCATGGTTTTCTGACCTGATTGGTCGGCGCACAGTATTTCTCACAATGTTCCTGGTGCAAGCAGTGGCATTCTGGCTGCTAACCAGCGTTTCGACCTTTACCATTTTCACCAGTATCGCTTTTGTGATTTTGATGTGCTATGGGGGAGGTTTTGGCACTATGCCTGCCTTTGCCGCCGACTATTTCGGGCCCAAAGATGTGGGATCAATTTACGGATTGATGCTTACGGCGTGGGGATTTGCCGGCGTACTGGGGCCGACTCTGATCGCGCGCATCCGGCAGGGCACTGGACACTATGCCCAGGCCCTGCATGTGATTTCGATCATCATGCTGGTAAGCGCCGTATTGCCCCTTTTCACGCGCCCGCCGCAAGCGCACGCGCGCGACAAGAACCGCAGAGCCGCTTAGGAACTCAACACGAAGGGTACGAACGTACGCGAAGGAATACTGGGCGACGGTAAAACAGCAGTGGCGAGGATTCTTTCGTGTCCCTTTGAGTTTCTTTGCCGTTGAAAATAAAACACCACGAAGTGCCCGAAGGAAATCCGAAAGTCAGCAGCTCCAGCGAAGCAGGGTTGCGCCGACCGTGAAGCCTGCTCCGACCGAGGCGAGCAGCACCAGGTGCCCTTTCTTCAGCTTGCCTTCCTGGCGTGCGGTTTCCATGGCCAGCGGAATGGTGCCGGCGGTGGTGTTCCCGAAGCGGTCGATATTGATGATCACGCTCTCAGGTTTCAGGCCCAGCCGTTCCGCGCTGGCAAGGATGATTCGTTGGTTGGCCTGGTGCGGGATGAACACATCAATGTCGCTGCCCTTCAGACCGTTGCGACACAAAAGCTTCTCGCAGAGCTCGGCCTGTTTTTTCACCGCGAATTTGAAAACGGTCTGGCCGTCCTGGTGAACATAGTGCATGCGCTTGTCGACGGTTTCGTGAGTAGCAGGATGCAGGCTGCCGCCGGCAGGCATATAGAGAGCGCAGCCGCCTGAGCCATCCACTTCGTGCATGAAATCGATGATACCCAGGCCATCGTTATCTGACGCCTCGAGGATCACGGCCCCGGCGCCATCACCAAACAGAATACAGGTGGCGCGATCGGTGTAGTCGAGAATGGAAGACATCACATCGGCGCCGATCACCAGTACCCGCTTGTGAGCGCCCCCGGCAATGAACTGGGTGCCGGTCTGCAAGGCATACAAGAAGGCCGAACATGCCGCAGACAGATCGAACCCCCACACACCTTTGGCGCCCAGCTTGTATTGGACAAGGCAAGCGGTGGAAGGAAAGAGCATGTCGGGAGTGACGGTGCCCACGATGATGGCGTCGATCTCATCAGCAGCAATGGCGCGTTCGGCCAGCGCATTCTTCGCCGCTTCCACGGCGAGATCACTGGTGGCCATTCCTTTTTCGGCAATGTGCCGCTCGCGGATGCCGGTGCGACTGATAATCCACTCGTCGGTAGTTTCGACCACCTTTTCGAGGTCAGCGTTGGTAAGGACGCGGGGTGGAACGTAGGTGCCGAGCGCGCTGATTTTTACTTTAGGGCGCGGGGGATTGGCCAATGATCTCTCCAAAAATCAAAACGCTTAATTGTGCAGCAGCCGCGATAGCTTGTCCAACCTTCCGGCGATATAAAAGCCAGGCACCGGCTACCCACTGCACACGCAAGAGCCCGTTACCGTTGCTTCCTTCCGGACCTGGCGGGGTTGGCGGGAGTGCGTCGCGCGGGGCCGATGCCTGACCCAACTGATTCTAACAAACGGCGGCGGCTGAGAGAGGCGCATGGCCAGCATGGCCGAGGTTCGCTCGGCCGGACGGCCCAGGACGGCCGTCCCCACGCGATTTGAGGTGACCTCGGAGTTTCGGGCAAGACATCGAGCTCTTCCCTTCACGGCTCGATTAGCTAACAATGGAATGTGCATGGCGGGGACGTTTTCACAAAATGGTGCGGCCGGCTTGCCGCACGCGATCGAAAGATACTTCGAAGTCGCCTTGTACCTGATGGTGCTGACCGG
>QHZY01000032.1 GCA_003224855.1 Acidobacteriota bacterium
AGCACTGCAAGCCGGACTTCAGAGCGCCTTGCAAGGCCGTCCGGAAGCCCGCGAATTCCGGGCACGGCATCGCGACGGGTCGTTATTGTGGCTTCGCGGTTCCAGCCTGCCTGAAATCGAAGATGGTGTACCCGTCGGCATTATCGGAATCATCTCCGATCTCACAGGCCACCATCGCACCGAACTGGCGTTACGCGACAGCGAAGACCGGTATCGCGACTTGGTCGAAAACAGCCAGGACCTGCTTTGCACTCACGATCTGCAAGGCCGCCTGCTCTGCATCAATCCCGCGCCGGCGCGGCTTCTTGGTTACAGCATCGATGAGCTGCTTAAAATTCCCATGCGCGACCTGGTAACTCCGGCGTTCCGCACAGAGTTCGACAACTACCTGGCTCGCATTGCCAAGCATGGCAGCGACAATGGTTATCTGGCGGTGATGACCAAGGCCGGTGAGGAACGAATCTGGGAGTACCGCAACACTCTCCGCACCCAGGGAGTTCGCGAGCCTATCGTGCGCGGAATGGCCCACGACATCACCCAACGCCGGTTGGCAGAAAAAGCCCTGCGCACCAGTGAAGAACGCTTTCGCGTCGCGCTGAAAGGTTCCCCTATCGCGGTGTTTAACCAGGATAAAAACCTGCGCTACACCTGGATATACAACTCCCAAACCGGACGAGAGGAGAACGATTACCTGGGCAAGAGCGACGCCGAACTGTTCTCGCCCGAGGAAGCAGAGCGCTTGTCTCAGATCAAGCGCCAGGTCCTGGAAAGCGGCACGGGAACCCGCCAGGAAGTTTCGGTGACGGTGCGAGCAAAGCGGCGCTACTTCGATCTGAACATCGAACCGCAACGCGAGGCCGGAAACATACAGGGGATCATCTGCTCCGCCATGGACATTACCGAACTGCGGGAAAAAACTGACCAGTTGCGAGACTTGAACAAGCGGCTCTCCGAAGAAAAGCTCTACCTCGAGGACGAACTGGGTGCGGAATACAACTTTGGCGAGATTGTTGGCAGCAGTGAAGCGTTGAAGCGTGCACTGGCGCGAGTAAAAACCGTGGCCGTTACCGACTCCACCGTTCTGATTCTGGGTGAGACCGGCACTGGTAAGGAATTAGTCGCCCGAGCCATCCACAGCATGAGCTCGCGCAGCCAGAACAGCTTCATCAAAATCAATTGTGCCGCGGTGCCCACCGGATTACTGGAAAGCGAACTGTTCGGCTACGAGAAGGGCGCATTTACCCATGCCACCAGCCAGAAACTCGGGCGTATGGAACTGGCGCACAAGGGCACGTTCTTCATGGATGAAGTGGGTGATATTCCGCTGGAAGTTCAACCCAAACTGCTGCGCGCTCTCGAAGACCAGGAGTTCGAGCGCCTGGGCAGCTCGCGGACCATCCGGGTGGATGTCCGTATGATCGCCGCCACCAATCACGATCTTCTGGCGCGAGTCAGCGAACGGGAGTTTCGCGAAGACCTGTTCTATCGCCTGAATGTATTCCCTATCCGCATGCCGCCTTTACGTGACCGGCGCGAAGACATTCCGGTGCTGGTTCGCCACTTCGTTTCCAGATACGCCGCCCGCTTTGGAAAGACCATTGAAAATATTCCCAGCGGCGCCTTGCAGGCGCTCTCCCGGTGGGATTGGCCGGGTAACGTGCGTGAACTCGAAAACTTCATCGAGCGCTCGGTAATTCTCAGCCGCGGGTCAACCCTGGCCGTACCCTTATCTGAGCTGAAAGAACAAGTGCAGGATCCTGAAGACAACCTGGAAGCCGCAGAGCGCGAACATATCTTAAAAATTCTCCGCGAATGCGGAGGTCGAATTTCGGGGGAGAAAGGTGCAGCTGCGCGGCTGGGCCTGAACCGGACCACTCTGTATTCCAGGCTGCAGCGGCTGCGCATCTCGCGTTCGGAATATATCGATCCGCCGGAGCAGGAGCCTGAACCCTGAGAGCGTGCAGCTCAGGAGCCGGTTATCTTCAGCCGCAAATCTTCCGGCAGGCGCTCGCGGATCTCAAGCGGCAGACGATCGTGGACATGTCGCGCTCCCAGCTTGGCCGCGTCAACCACCGCCATGGGCGCAGGCGTTGCCACCGCCACCGCCAGCCATATCAAAGCTGAAAGTGCAAACCCGGTCAGGGCTGCAATCTCCAGCCAGAATGCGTGGCGCGGCCCAAGATGGCGAATCACTCCAAACGCGAGCAGGAAAACCGCGGCCGATATCGAGGCCAGCGCAATCAATGAAATGTCAATGGTGCGATGAAGTTTCTGGCGCGAACGGCAGCGTTCGCAGGCGTCAAGGTGCTCTTCGTAGTCTTCTCGCATCTCCGGCGCCAGCCCGGAGATGTCATACCGCCAGCCCGCCAGAATCTTTCCTACCAACGGATCTACGCAAATACTCATAGGCAACTACAGCCGGATGGCCTGCAAAGGCTCCGACTGACCTGCCAGCAGGATTCGGTTATTCAGCAATGTCTGGCGAGGTCCCAAAGCCTTTTCTGCTGCTCTGCGTGCCAACTCGGGATGATTGTTCTGCTCTGAAAGATGCGCCAGCACCAGAAAGGATGCACTTCCATCATATTCGTTCGTGAAAAATTGCGCGAGCGTCTCGTTCGAAAGATGCCCGACCCGGCTCATCACCCGCTGCTTCACCGACCACGGATAGGGGCCGATGCGCAGCATTTCTACATCATGATTAGACTCGATCACGATCACGTCGCAACCCCGCAGGTGCTCGCACACATTGCGCGGCAGGTAGCCGAGATCGGTGGCAAAAGCGACCTTTACGCCTTCCCCGCGCAATGTAAAGCCCACCGGATCAGCCGCGTCGTGCGGAATGGTGAAAGGGAAAATTTCTATGTCGCCGACTACGAAGCGCCTGCCGGAATCGAAGCTTTCCCGATACCCCGAACCGGGTGTTTCCTGGCCGCTATCTTTTAATGAACGCCTCCAGGCAGCATAGGTAGCGCCATTCACGAACAGGGGAATTTTCAGCTTGCGGGCCAGCGTCGCCAACCCGTAGACGTGATCAGAGTGCTCATGGGTGATTACGATTGCAGACAACATCCGCGGATCTTCCCCGGCCTGCTTCAGGCGCTTGAAGGTCTCACGGCAGGAAATACCCGCATCCACCAGAACCCGCGTGCGGGTGGTGGCAACCAGCGCGCAATTGCCCCGGCTGCCGCTGGCAAGAACGGAGACAGTCACTCCCATGCCGGTCAGCATACCTTCTTACATTGTGGAAGCAATAGTAACTATCAGGTTAGCCGCTACCTTCTGACCATCCGAAAGCGGGCCAAGACCAATTTGGGTGCCCCAGGGCTCGCCGCTTTTGGGAGAACTGGGTACCTCAAACTTATTTAGCGGATCGAATTTCGTTTTTGAACACGCTGCCATCTTTCATCACGAACTGCACATTGGCCAGCGCGTGGATATCCGCCCGCGGATCGCCATCGACCGCAATGAGATCGGCCAGCGCTCCGGGCGCAATCACTCCCAATTCGCCCTGCCGGTCAAGCATTTCTGCCGGACGCACGGTGGCGCTGCGAATGGCCTCAATCGGCGACATACCCAGCTCCGTCATTCGCGGAAACTCCTGAGCCATCGGCTCGCTCCAGGGAATGCCCCCGATGTCCGTGCCGAAAACAATCTTTACTCCTGCTTTCATCGCCCGCTGAAAACTCGGGCCGTGAACAGAGGCACGTTTGCGATCACGCTGCCCGGCGGCAGTAGTTTCTGGCGCCCAGTCCATGTAGTACGCCGCCAGCGTCGGGCAATACCAGGTGCCCTGTTTCAGCATCTGCGCGACCGCCGCATCGTCGAGGTCGAGACCGTGCTCGATCGAGTCGCATCCGCCATCGAGCGCGCGCCGCAGCCCGATGCCGCTGTAGGCATGGCACGCCACCTTGCGCTGCCAGCCATGCGCTTCATCGACCACCGCCTTGAGCTCTTCCACCGTCAGCGTCGGCTGCGAAACCAGTTCCCCATTCTTGCCCAGCCACGACCGATGCGTCATGTAAACCTTGATCCAGTCCGCCCCGTGCTCCAGCTGCTCACGCGCAGCTTTCCGCGCTTCAACCGGGCCGTCCACGATTTGCGCACCTTTTGGCATGTTCAGTTCTGGCGCATATCCTTCCAGGTTATAACCACCTGTGGTGGAAATGGCTCGGGTTGCAACAAACAGCCGCGGCCCGGGAATGTATCCGGCATCAATCGCCTGCTTGATCTCTACGTCACCGTAACCCGCCCCCTCTGTTTCCAGGTCGCGCAAGCTGGTGAAGCCCTGTTCGAGTGCGCGCCGTACTGAAACTGTCGCGCGCGCCGCCCGTAGCGCAATTCCCTGCTGCAGAATGTTCGCATCGTAACCGCCCTGCGCGGGATCTTCGCCCTGCAGAAAAATATGGGTGTGGGAATCGATCAGTCCGGGCAAAACCGTGCCGCGAGGAATATCAATGACGGTTGCACCCGCGGGCATGCGCTTGGCGCTGCCGTCAGAAATGCTCTCAATCTTGCTGCCGCGCACCACAATGACCTGATTGTGGCGAATTTCGCCACTCTTTACATCCAGCAGGTTGCCGGCTTTGATTACGGTAACTTTGTCGGCAGCATTCTGCGCAACCGCCATCGAGAGACAAATACACAGGAAGAGCAGCCTTCGCATCATCACCTCAGCAGCGGGAATCATAACATCTCACCCGCCCGTCATCGCGCCTTCAGGATCTCACCCAGCAAGTCGGTTTTGCTCTCGTCTCGCACCAGGTGCGGATATTTCTCGCCCTGGTGGTAATCCAGCTTAAAGGTGCGGTAATAATCAGTGTTTTCAATCAACAGTTCGAGTGGCGCAGAACTGTTCTTGCCATCGCGCAGCGCATCACGCAACCCCTCGGCGGTGAACTTCTTGCCGTTGACCGCGATCAGGCGCATGCCCGGGCCAATGCCCACGCGTGGAGCCGGCATGCCTTCCACGGTGTCTGTAATCAGGCCATCGTCCTTCAACCACAAGCCGATCGAGTAAGCGGCGTTCACCACCCGCTCGCTGTCGTCATCTTCATAGGCACGCACCAGATCAGAGCGCTGGTCGTCATACACCAGCTTCCAGCCGCTGCCTTCAATGCCATCCAGCGGAGCGCCCGGGCCATGACTTTCCAGCTTGCGCGTCCAGAATGTGCGCCAGTCGTAAGGCGCAATCTGGTTGAGGGCGGTGATCACGTCGTCGAAGGTGTAAGTCTTGACCATGGGCGGCGTGTTCTCGCCGCCATGAAACAGCTTGCAGAAATCATCCAGCGTCTTTGCTCCCTTGGTCTGCTGCTGGATCACCACGTCCGCAGCCAGCCAGGTCAGCACATCTTCTTCGTAATAATCCAGCGGACGGCGATAGCTGCGCCAGGCGGCGGGCGCATTTTGCATCGAAGGCACGCCGTCCGCCGTATCCTGCAGGTTGCGCCAGCTGCGACCCGGACGGTGATCGAGGTCGGCTGCAATATAAGCCACCGCATCGCGAAATTCCGCCGGCGTGCGAATGCCGCTGCGCGCGCTCAATACGTCTCCGAGATACGACGTCAGCCCTTCATAAATCCACAACAGATCAGTCTGCATGGGCTTTTCATAATCGGGCGTAGTCAGGTCGGCGGGACGGCGATACTTTCCGTTCCACGAATGCACGTATTCATGCGACAGCAATCCCGCGTCCAGCAAGCGTTTGCGTGGATCCACCAGCCCGCGCTCGTCTACCCGGCTGTCATTCGACTCATGGTGTTCGAGGCCAAAATGCGCCACGTGGTCGCTCAGGCTGAACAGAAAGTGATAGTCGCGGTAGTGATGCGCGCCAAACAGCAGCCCGGCCTGCACAACCAGATTTTTGTACTCCTGCCAGATCTCCGGGGGAGCATCAAGCGCAGCCGCGCTATCGGCAGCTACGTCCAACTCAACCGGCAGATCGCCCTCGCTGAGTGGAACCATCTTCATATATTGGCCGATAAGCACCGGGCCATCCACCAGCATGGTGAGCGAGACAGGCTTGAATTTGACCTCGCTTCCTGACTGCGACGCGATGGGAAGTGAGGTGGAAAATTTCCATCCCGCCGGAAGCTTGACTGTCGGCTCGTAGACCAGATCGTCGGACGTATAGCCCGCCGGATAAAGCAGCATGGTGTTCCAGCTGAGGACTGCCATCTTTTCCGTAGCCGAATGCCCCCCGGTGTAGATCCCTTCCTGTCCTGCGGGCGAAATGAAATCGAGCGTCGCGTCAATGCTGGTCGCTTTCGCCGGAACTTCTACATGAAACGTCCAGCCATCCTGCAGGTCGCGCCGCCACTTGAGCGGCTGGCCATTGAAGAAAAACTTCAGTCCCGCAAGGTCTTCGATGGGGCCGGTGGGACCGTGCTCGCCCGGAATCCATTTTGGGTAGTAGAGCGTCAGCGTGCCCGGCGTAGCCGGGATCTGCATGCGCACGTGAAATATTTTGCGCGCAGCTTCGGTCGCATCCAGGCTGATGGAGATGCGCGGGGCGGAGGCCGCAACCGCGTAGCTGGAGATCAGGAAAATCAGAACAAGAAAACGTCTGCAGGGAAAGCTCTTCATGGGCCCGCTTTCTTACTGAATCGTTTCAGCACCGGAAATATACCAGCATGCCTGGACAATCGTCACGAACTGCGTGCTGTTCAGTCGGATGCAAACCAAGTAATGCGAAAGGTTAATTTGCAGAGTGCGCAGAAAAGCGCCGACGGACCCCAAACGAAAACGCTCTGATTGGTGAGTTTTATCTACACTGTTCTTGTGCTGATTTCCGTCTTTGGATTTGTTTACCTGATTCTCACTGGGCCATGAGCCAGGAAATAGAAACAGGCCCCCGGCCCCCAGGAGGTCGTAGAGCATGGACCGGGGGGACCTTCGCCCATCTCTGGCCGGAATGGGCGCGACGGATCATAAGGGTTCGCCCAATTTTTGAAATGGCACGAGAGTGGGGCCGACCAGGTGCATGTGCAAAGCCTTGCATGTTATTTTCATGATTTGACCGTTGACTTACGTCCACAATCCTCTAGAATGCCCGACTGGTAAGGGTTCTGGCCAAATCTTTTCTCGCAAATTCCCCCGGGGAGATCGCACGAACCCTCTTCAAACTCTCAGGAGGTCACAAATGAAGCACATCAAGAATTTCCTGCTTTGTCTTGTACTTTTGGCCGTAGCGGGGATACTGCATCATCAATGGTTGCAAATGTCGGGTAACACTGGGCTCGTTAGTCAGGCATCTGCAGCGACATTGCAGGCCAGCAGCGGGGCCGGCGATTCGTGTACTGGAACCGGCTCGTGGCATTTCGTTAATCCTCAAAGCGGAGGCATATGTTCACCGCTGACGGTGACGTTCTCTTGCGGCACGGTCACGCAAACCCAAGAAATGTGTCTCAACAGTAACAACAATTACGCGAATGTAACGACACATGGTAGCTGCACGCTTTTAGACGCATCTAACGGTGCGGAAGGAAAGATCGTGTTGTCGGGTTTCGCCTGCGTGCCAGCTACACCGACGCCCACACCCACACCAACACCAACGGCGACGCCAACGCCAACACCATTCTAGGCAGAAGCATGAGGACATAAAATGTCCTCAGAACGGGAAGCTCATCCTCTTGCGGCCCCTCCCTCCGGGAGGAACCCAGAACAGAAGAGCTTAGAGCTTCCCGTTTATTCTTTCCCGCTCGGCCATCAAGCTTTTTGAACTGCTGAACGACGTCCCCGTAGCTCACCGAGAGAGAAGCTGTATCAGCTCAAGCGGTGTGGCTCCCTCCAAAGTGTTTTATTCCGCCGATGGCGCGACCCGCCTCGTCTAGCACCGTCAGTATTGCGTGTAGCTTTAACCTGCCGAGTTTCCTTCAAGGTAGGTCCCAATGCATAACGAGCCCCAGTCCCGAACTGATGGCGCTGTGTCAACTCGCATCTCTGAGCAAGACCCTAAAAAGTTGCTGGCGCTCACAGTACGGATTAACCAATTCTGGAAATGGCAGAACGGAAGAAGGGGCTGCCCAGCCTGAAGCGAAGCAGCAGGAGTGTATCGCGGGCTAGGTGATTAAGCGGCCTCTTTGACGCGCTTGAACGATCGCGGAATTTCCGCCGCGGCCATGACTCGTGTTTTGTAAACGTGCACTTGGATTGCCGCTTTCAGATCGGAAAGCACCTTTTCAAGGGCTCCATCGTCCGGTGCGGCGATGGCCTTGTTACAAAGCTGGCGGATGTGGTTCTCTGTCGAGAACATCAGGGTCTTTGTCGGAGATACCACAATCCTAACCAATGTTCGATAGGGTATATACGGTATTTTCAGAGTACCTCAGTTCGATTGCCCGCAACGCCCAGCCCCGAGTGCGTTTTGATCGGGAGCGTTTTGATCGGGTTGGTTTTGATCGGGTTGGCACCTTGATCTGTTCGACCATCAAAGCTCCTCATTTTGTTCCGTATGGTCGGACTCGACCGCAGCGACGACACAGCAGCACCGGCAGCCCTGCACAGGTCGCAGCGATCAATCGTCCATCGTTTATTATTCCCGGGTGCCTCCCGCTCGCCATTCGCATCGCGGCAAGTTCATCACCTTCGAAGGACTTGACGGCTCCGGCAAAAGCACGCAGATCAACCGACTCGCTGCCACCCTGGCGCAATGGAAGATTCCGGCTGCCATCACCCGCGAGCCCGGCGGAACCGCCACCGGAGAGAAAATCCGCCGCCTGCTGCTCGATAGCGCCAACGCGGAACTCTCGCCCCTGGCTGAGCTTGCCCTGATGTTTGCTTCGCGCGCGCAACACATTCGAGAAGTAATCGAACCCGCGCTCGCCGAAGGCCGCATCGTGCTCTGCGACCGCTTCACGGATTCAACCGAGGCCTACCAGGGCGGCGGACGCAAGCTGGGCAGTGCTTCCGTGCTCGCCTTGCATCGCATTCTCTGCGGCGACCTGCAACCCGATCTCACCATCCTGATGGACTCTGACATTGCCGCCAGTGTGGAGCGCGCGCGCCGTCGCAATCGCTCCGGCAAATCGGGCGTAGACGAAAACCGTTTCGAGCAGGAAAACCGCGCCTTCTTTTCGCGCGTGCGCCATGCCTATCATGCGCTCGCTGCCCGTGATGCTGATCGCGTAGTGGTGGTGAACGCCCGTGGAACCCCGGCCCAAACCCATCGCAAAATCGTCGAGCTGGTGCGCCGCAAACTCAATCTGCCGCACCGAGCCACCTGATATCCTTCAGCTGCATGCCCTTCTCGAATTTTCACGGCAATCGCGCAACCGTGAATCGCCTGCGCGAAATGCTGGCCCACGGTCGCCTGCCGCAGGCGGTGGTGCTGGCCGGGCCGGCGGGAAGCGGCAAGTACACCCTGGCGCTGATGCTGGCGAAAGCCATGAACTGTCTGGCGCGCCCGGTCACTGACCCGGACGGTCTGCCGGATTTCTGTGGTGAGTGTTCGAACTGCGTGCGCATTGCGCCCTCTGAGGACCTCGATGCGCGCGTGGCCGAGGCAGTCGAGACGCGCGAAAATCTTCGCGAAACTGACAAGAAAGAAACCCGGATCCTGGTCCAGACCCACCCTGACGTGCTGATCATTCCGCCCGATCCGCCCCAGCTGATGATCAAAGTCGACCAGGTCCGGCGAGTGATCGAAGGCATTTACTACCGTCCGGCGGAGGCGCGCGAGCGGATATACATCTTCACCGACTCGGCTTTCATGAAGGAAGCTGCCAACTCACTGCTGAAGATCCTGGAAGAGCCGCCTGAGTTCGCGACTATCTTTCTGCTTACCGACAATCCCGGAGAACTTCTGCCCACCATCCGCTCGCGATCGATGATCATTTCGCTGGCCGCGCTTTCAACCGCGGAGGTGGAAGCCTATCTTGCCGAGCATCGTTCCGACTGGAACCAAAAACAGCGTAGCCTGGTGGCACGCTTAAGCGGAGGCGCTGTCGGCCGCGCCCGCAGCTTCGATCTTGCCGCTTACCAGAACGCTCGTACCCAGGCTTTGACGATTCTGGATTCCGCCGTTCACGGCAAAGATCATGGAGAATTATTCAAAGTGACGGAAACCTTTCGCTCGGGCGCAGACGGCCGCGAGAAGATTGACAAGCTGCTTAAAACGCTTTACTCCCTGCTTCAGGATTTGATGTTCTTGAACTCACATATCCCTGAACTGGTGCGCAACATTGACATCCTGCCCGAGCTGAAGAGACTTGCCGAAAATACTGATTTCGAGTGGATTGCCCGCGCTGCCGAGCGCGTGAATGAGGTCGAACGCGGCCTGCGCCGTAACCTGCTGCGCTCGCTGTCGCTCGATGCCTTCGCGGTGGCGCTGGAAAGCTAGCCTGTCCTGTTCACGGATTGCGAAAAAAATTATAGCCGGGCGAACTTAAGCAAGGGATCGATATCGCCGTCGTCAGCCGCTCGGATGGCCTGAAGATAGCGCGTACGTGCTTCACCTTCTCTGACCAGATTTGCCGAACCCCAGGAAAATGCTGGCGCGTCAAGCTTCCTGGCGAGCACATCAGCGATCAGGCGGGCATGTCTGCCATTGCCATTTGGGAATGGATGGATGAGCACCAGCCGATGATGAAATCGAACCGCTACTTCATCCGCCGGGTAGGTGCTATTTTCAATCCAATACCGGATGTCACCAAACAATGCCATGAGCCGCTCTCGTATTTCATGCGAAGGAACTCCGATGTTTTTCTCGGAATGTCGATACTCGCCCGCCCATTTCCAGGTTTGGTCAAACATTTTCGCGTGTAGTCTCCGAACGTACAGGTCAGCGGCGAGCTCGAGTGCCCGCGTGCGGTCGCCTAAAGCCCACTCTCTCGCTCGCAGTATGTTCTCCCGTTCCCACTCGTTCAGCTCTTCCTTGGTCGCCAGATTCGGAATCAGGTCTCGAACTTCTTCTGGCGAGAGCGCAGTATTGCCGTCGCTCTTGGTGGTGAGGCTCGTCATTTGACTTTATTTCTGGTTGCGCCGCTTCAGCAGGCGCTGCGTTTCCTGCTCGATCTTCGCCTCAATTCCACCCACTGCCTGATCTTCCAGCGCCATGCTGTGCTCAACTGCACGGACATTATCAGCGGCCTTGCTTCGAGCACGCTTCTCTGCGAGTTCCTGAATGTTTCCACTCTTCGGTACCAGGGCGTAGACCAGCTCACAGCCCAGAGCATCCGCGGCCTTACGCAGGCTGGTTAAAGTGATACGGTACTCGGCTTCCGAGCTCTCAAGATGCGCTGCCACCGACGGAGCTTTATGCAGCCTGTTTGCAAGTTCCCGGACGGTAATGCCCGTGACCTCTCGGATGGCGCGAATCCATCCTTTCTGAGGACGAGGGATGTCCTTGGTTGCCAGGAAGGGCGCAAGCGACCGTTGCAATTGTGAAATCCGTAAGTTTCTGAGTTCAGGCTTCATGAAGTGGCAGCCTCACCTGTGATCTATTATAATAGAACTTAATCATCGTTGTATACTATTTTATTAGAACAGTACGTCAAATTTGTTCTATTATAATGAGACTCCGAATTGCTAAAAAGCGCGCCGGCAGTTGTCGGTAAACGCGCAGCCAGAAAGGCAAGCCATGCCGTTTGAGGTGCGTCGCCTAGAAGCGCACCGAAGCTTCTGCTGATTATGAGAGTGGGTCGACGCTCACGCTACCCGGCCAGTGCCTTTAGTACCCAAGTTCCGCAAGAGGAATCACTCTATAATTTTCGCACCCGGTGCAATCCGGGATTCTAAAGGAAACGTTGGACCCATTTTTCGCTATCGCGATCTTTGTATTCGGGCTGGCCTTTGGCAGCTTTCTGAACGTGTGTATCTATCGCCTGCCGTTGGGTTTGTCGGTAGTCAGTCCGCGATCAGCATGTCCCGGATGCAATCAGCCAATCGCTTCTTACGACAATATCCCAGTCCTTAGCTGGCTGGTGTTGCGCGGACGCTGTCGTCGCTGCAGTACACGCATCTCGGCCCGTTACATCATGGTTGAGCTGCTTACCGGCGTCATGTTCCTGGCCTGCTACGCGGAGTTTGGCTTATCGCTCGGGACGCTCAAGTACTGCGTTTTTGGATTTCTGCTGCTGGGGCTGATTTTCACCGATGCGGAAACTCACCTGTTGCCCGACAAGATGACCCTTACCGGCCTGGCGCTTGGCATTGCGTTCAGTGTCTTGGTTCCCGTCAACGATCTGGCTTCGCGCTTTCTTCCCAGCCTGATCTCACTGCCGGTGAGTTCGGATGTCTCCTGGCACCTGCTTTCGCTGATTGATTCATTGCTGGGTGCCGCCCTCGGCGCGTCATTCATTTACGGCGCGGGAGCGATTTACCTGCGCGCGCGAGGTGTAGAGGGAATGGGCTTTGGCGACGTCAAACTGATGGCAATGATCGGCGCATTTCTCGGGGCCAAGCTGACCATTTTTACGCTGTTTGCTGCATCGATCTCTGGATCGTTGTTTGGCTTGTGGACGGTGTTCGCGGTGTGGGTGAAGCGCGCGCGCCGCCGCATGCTGCGGAAGCATGAATCTGCGGTTGCGGCATTCCGCCATGCCGGCGAATCGGCTTCCATCGCGCTGCGCCGCTACCAGATGCCGTTTGGCGTCTTTCTCGGCAGCATGGCCATGCTGGCTTTTCTGGTGGGCAACAGATTTCTGCGCTGGTATTGGGGGCTGCTGTGAGTCTGCTCACTAACCCCATTCTGCTGCGCATGTTCGCGCTCCTTTTTGTCGCGCTATTCGCGTTTTTCATTGGGCGGATGGTGATCCGGCATCTGCGCGCCAGTCTCACCGAGGAAGTTACGCCCTTGACCGCGCCCGGGCCTTCGCCGGAAAGCTTTCCGCTGCAGACCTACAATGCGGTGATTCAGCAGCTTAAGCAACAGAAGCACGAACTGGAAAGCGAGCAGCAGGCGGATCGCCGGCGCGCCAGAACCTCAGAGAACGTCAGCGTCGCGGTGCTTTCAAACCTGCCCTCCGGCGTACTTTTCTTCACTCCCAACGGTTTGCTACGGCAAAGCAATGCCGCCGCCCGCAGAATTCTTGGGTTGGCGTCTCCCACTGGAATGAGCATGGCCGATGTTTTCCGCGATGCCGCCACTTCGAATTCTGGCTCTCTGGCTGAGCAGCTTGCGGCCAGCGCGCGCGCCCGGTCCGGACCGAAAATGTTCGAAGCGCACTACCTTTCCCCGCTTGCCGACGAACGGGTGCTTGAAATAACGGCCGCGCCGGTAAGTGCGCCCGATGGCGAACTGCTGGGTATGGCTTGCCTGATCAATGACAAAACTGAAGTTGCTGAGATGCGCCGCCGGCAGCAGGAACAGGGAGAGATCTCTGCCGAGATGGCGCTGTCACTTCGCAACTCGCTGGCCACCATCTCTGGCTATGCGCAGCAACTGGCTGCTGCGCGCGATCCCGAACTGGCTCGTCACCTGGCAGCCGATGTTGCTGCCGAAGCCGCGCACCTCGATCGCACGATAGGAACTTTTCTGGCGAGCAGGAACTCTGACTCCGCGCTCGCAATGGCCAAATCACGATGAACTTTCTACTGCACACATCCACTTCAAACCATGGAGCACCTATGAAGCGCCTGACTCTGACTGTGACCGGCTTGATGGCCGTTTTATGCATCGCACCGCTGTGCCCCGCCCAGACGCTGGGCGAGTACGCCCGCGCCGCCCGCAGCCAGGACAAACCAAAACAGGGAAAACAGCCGCGCCAGTTCGACAACGACAATCTTCCCCGGAGCGACAAATTGAGCGTGGTCGGCAAAGACACCCCGCCGGCCAACGACCACCAGAACGCGCAGGCACAGGAAGGCCAGCCGGCTGAAACGGCGGCTACAGCCAAGCCGGCCGACAAGCCCGAGCAGGACGACAAGCAGAAACAGGGCGATGAATGGAAGCGCAAGATCGCTGACCAGAAAAAGAAAATCGATCTGCTCTCACGGGAGTACGACGTTCTGCAGCGTGAGTACCGCCTGCGCGCCGCCGCCATGTATGCCGACGCCGGTAACCGCCTGCGCAATCAGGGAGCCTGGGACAAGGAAGACGCTCAATACAAGCAGCAGATTGAAGACAAGAAGAAAGCCTTGGACGACGCCAGGCAGGAACTGGATGATACGAAAGAAAAGGCCCGCAAGGCTGGGATGCCAGCCGGTAGCCTGGATTAATCGCCGGCCCGCCACTGGGCGGGCATGTTCGAACAACTGAAAGCCATAACGGCGCTGCTTTTCGCGTACTCCGGCATTACTCTGCGTTTAAGGTTTTGCGTGTGAGTACATACAAATACAGCACTACTTTTTTGCACATAGAACAGGTTTTTTTGCGTTTAAATCGATTCCTAGCCCTTCGGCAGGGCAAGCTGACCCCAAGAATCCTTCCGCATCTCCCAATCGCTTCTGCGGCCATTGAGACGCGTTTACGGCACATTCTGGAAAACAGGCTCGCTCAAAATTTACCAAGCGACCTGGTAGAGGCATTACCCGGCTACCCGCAGGCTTCGAATTTGTTTCAGGTGATGCCGCCCATGCGTGCCGTGGAACCCGCGCCACTGTTTGGTGGTCAGCGGTCCCAGGACAGGATGGTCGAGTACGCGGGTTCGCTTGCCATACTTCTTTTCTGCTTCTCCGATGATTGCGTCCATCGCCGACAACCCGGTAATGGTCTGTTCGACGACCTGCTCGACTGGCATACCCCGAGGCACAGTCCGCTCTGGGGCAGAGCGCCCTTCCGGCAGATATCCCCAGCGGGTGACCGCGGCAATTGAGACGCGCTGCTTCAAGGTCGGATTTCCACCCAACGGCTTTTCCGCCTGAAGACATCGTTCAAAGGCCTTGATCGTCCCCTGGTAGGTCAGGCACAGATGCTCCAGAATCTGGGCCGCGCTCCACTTCCCTTCCCGGTTCCGTTTGAGCTCGTCAAGGCTCATGCCCCGCACTGCGGCCAGCAGCGCCTTCTCTAGATCCTTTAATTCATTTTCCATTTTGACCTCCGGGGAGATCGGGCGTTCGAAGAGATATCGATCCCGCTCATCTAGTAGAATAAGCAGCGTTTTTTTAGTCGCAAATTATTCTGAGCCCGAGGCCCTATGAAAAAACTGCTGGTCGTGGCAATGCTGCTCTGGTTGACCGGCTGCTCCTCAGAAACTGCCAAGCCTGCGCCTGAAGCGAAACCGACGCCCAAGCCGCCCGAATACGTTACCGGACGCGCCGGCTTCCAGAAGGCCTACGTGGCGGCGCGTCAGTGGGCACGCGATGCTCAGCCCTATCGAATTGAATCGCAGCCCACGACGAGCGCAAAAGGGCAAGACGGCAAGGCGGCGGTGTGGCGGTCCTATTTCGCTTCCCCGGCGCAGACCGGGGTCAAACCCTTTGTCTGGTCTGGCGAGGACGCACCGGATGCCCCGGCGCGCGGCATCACTTCCGGCACGGAAGACAGCTACAGCCCGACCAATTCCTCAACCCAGATTTTTGATTCACAGTTTTTGAAGATCGATTCTGATAAAGCCGTTGAAGTGGCGCAGAAGCATGGTGGAGAGAAGTTGCTGGGGAAGACGCCGGGCATGGCTGTTTCCTACGTGTGCGATTGGAGCAAAGCCACCAACGAATTGATCTGGCACGTCATATATGGGGGCGGCGGGGAAAGCGCCAAGCTGCGCGTAGCGGTAAATGCCACCACGGGAGAGTTCATTCGAGTGGAGAAATAGCGGTTGTGCGCCGCCTTCAGGCCGTCTGCCCCGCCCTTATCTGGAGATTGCGCATAAGCCGCAACAACGAATTGGGATGGACGCCCAGCGCCTCCGCTGCCGCAATGTAATTTCCTCCGGCGTTTTGCAGAGCCCGCGAGATGAGTTGCCGTTTAAAGTCGGCGATCGCCTGATAGTAGTTTTCGGCCGCGTGATGCACTGAGGGCGCCGACTCCACGATGCTCTCCGGCAAGTCTTCCGGAAAAATGGCATCAGAACTGCCCAACACCATCGCGCGCTCGATGGCGTTTTCCAGTTCACGCACATTTCCCGGCCAGCTGTAATTCGCCAGGCAGTTTTGCGCATCGGTCGAGAGCCGCTTGGGCCTGGTATTGCAGCGGCGACTGGTCTTGTTGATGAAGTGCTCGGCCAGGGCGACGATGTCTTCGCGGCGCTCGCGCAGGCTGGGCAGAGTCACCGTAATTACATTCAGCCGGTAGTAAAGATCACCGCGGAATGCGCCCGCTTTCACCTCTTCCGGCAGGTTCTTGTTGGTGGCGGCAATGACTCGCACATCCAGTTTGATTGATCGTGTGCCGCCCACCCGTTCGAATTCGCGTTCCTGCAGCACGCGCAGCAGCTTGGCCTGCAGCCCGATTGCCAGTTCGCTGACTTCGTCGAGGAAGAGCGTGCCGCCCTCGGCGACTTCGATCTTGCCCTTTTTCTGCGCGGTCGCTCCCGTGAACGCGCCTTTTTCGTGCCCGAACATTTCACTCTCAAGCAGCGTTCCGGCCCGCAGTTCGCTGTTCTCCTGCACCAGCCGCTCGCAGTGCATCACATTATCCAGAGCGAGGCTAGCGATTCCGGCCACTGCGGTCATCATCTGCAAGTGGCTTTCGTCAAACTGCTGCGCTGGATTTCTGGTATCGAGGTAAATGGCGCCCAGGACTTTTTCCGAGACCATCAGAGGCACGCACAACAGCGACCGCACCTTCACGTCTCGCAGGCTTTGAGTATGGCTCAAGCTGTCATCGCCGACTACATCGCTGACCAGCACACCGGCGCGCTCGGTGGTGGCGCGTTGCACCACTGTCCGGCTTACGCGAACCGGATGAGTCGGGCCCTGCACCCGGTCCCAGGCTACGGAGTTGTATTCCCGGCCGCGATCAAGCAGAAGAATGGCGCCGCGTTCCGCCGGCACGATTTCAAAAATGAATCCCAGCAACTGCCATTGCAGCGAGTCGCGGTCACGAATGCCGCCGATGCCGGAAGCAATCTTGAGCAGCGAGTTGAGCTCGCGGGCCATCCGTCCCACCGACGGCCCGGCGGACACTCTTTCCAGATCGAGGTAGTACGACTCATCCGAGCGCAGCAGCAGGAGCGAGCCGAGGTCCCGGGTTTCGGTAAATTCCACTATGCTGCGTTGCGGATTCTCGCTTTCATCCAGCAGGAAAACAAAGGCGGACTCTCCTACCCAGATCTGGTCTCCATGTTCCAGTTGCCTTTCATCGACCGGCACGCCGTTCACCATGGTGCCGTTACGGCTCTTGAGATCGCGAACCTGAAATCCGCCCTGGCTGGGGACAAACACGCAGTGGCGGCGGGAGAGCGTAGCGTCAGAGATGGATAGCTGGTTAGAAGATTCGCGGCCGACCGAAACCTCGTTCTGGGGCAGAGGATATACGTTGCCCTGCAGCGGACCTGCCAGACCGACCAGCCGTGGATTCATCCATTTGCCCCAGCGGTTTTGTTTAGCACATTTCTAAGCGTCGTGCACGCCGCAGGGAATCTGCGCGGCAATGTGGCCCGGGCATTAACCGTCCCGCTAACGGATTAACCATTTGGTTTGCGAATGTCCCCGCAGTTGTCAGGAACTTGTCTCCTGGCCTGGACGCTGAGTTCGAGGAATCAACTACTTACCAATCCCGCTCTTATCTTCGGGCGGTTGGCAGGTTACCTGCATTAGTACAGGACAGCCGAGGTTAAAACAAAACCAAAGCCGCGATGGAAGACGGCACAGCAATGGAACCGGGCTTTCACACTTACTTACTTGGGAGGACTATATGAAAAAGAATCTGATTGCAGCATTGACTCTGGGCCTGTTGCTGGCCGCACCGGCCCTCGCGCAAACCGTTTCAATGAAGGTAAATGTTCCATTCGATTTCATCGTGAATGGCAAGACGCTGCCCGCTGGTGAGTACAGAGTGGACGCAATCAGCACGTCAACCGGCACCATAGCAATTCGCAACTCTGAAAAGGCCGCAAAAATCCTGGCGCTTACTAACGGCCGCGAATCGCTTGAAGCCTCAGAGACGAGCAAGCTGGTATTCCACCGCTACGGAAGTCAGTACTTCCTGGCCCAGGTGTGGTCGGCCGGAAACAGCGAAGGCCGTGAACTGCCACGCAGCCGGGCGGAACGTGAAGTTGCCAGCAATAATCAGCCGGCAGCCCAACTCGTCGCCATCGCCGCTCTTAAGTAAGTTTGCCAAGAGCGGAGATACGGGGGAACGGGAGGAGCACCTCGGGTCTCCTCCCGTCGTATCTTTAAGGGGTAACCCGCTGTCAATCTGCATTTTCAAAAGCAAATCGAGCCAGGCTGAAAGCTACTTCTTTTCGTCACCACGCAGCTTCTGCAACTGTTTCTGTGCTTCTTCTGCCAATGGCCCGTGGGGCAGGATCTTCAAATACTCTTCGTAATGCAGGCGCGCTTCCTGCGGCTGATTCATTTTTTCCAGGCATTGACCGAGCCGGAAGTTTGCGAGGGCATCTTGTGGCTTGTACTCCAAAGCTTCGCGATACCGGTCGAGAGCCGCGCGATAATTCTTCTTCTTGAAGTAGAAGTCTCCAACTTCGATATCTTTGATCGCCTTATGCGGATCCCAGGGATGGAACTCCTGCACGTCGCCGAGGTCGCTGACGTCACTGTCTGGCTGGCTGGGAATCGAGCTGTTGGGATGGTTCTTGGCGTCGTCTTTGGGCGGGCTCAGATCAATGCGGGAGTCGCGACTGGAACTCTCCCCCGGCTCGCGGGTTCGTTCGGCACGGCGCTCGCGGTCCTGATCGGAAGGCTTTTCGGTTGGTTCCTGACCCAGAGAAAGCCCGGTCAGAACCAGGCAGGCCGGCAACAAAATACGGAACCAGTACATCGGCTCTATTTTAACGCCATTGGAAGACACAGCAAGTCAGTCACTCGCAGGTTATGCCAGCGCGCATCGAATGCGCGAGTACACTTTCCTGTTCCCATGTTTTCGTGCATGCGCATCATCTCAGTGATCGTGCTGGGCATGGCAGCGGGCTTTCCCGCTGAAGCACAGTGGATGGGCAAGCAGACCGGATGCTATCCCGATTCTTTGTCGGCTAACCCCAACCGTCCGACAGTCGCCGATCCAGCGGACATTACGCAATATGGCGTGCTCGAACTTGAGTACGGATTCGACCGCTTCTGGAACCAGGGCGATCAGCGGCAAGCATCCTTCGGCGGACTGGTGAAGTTTGCAGTGTTGTGCGACGTTGAACTGCGCTGGAACACGACCTCGTATATCCGGCAGACGGATCCAAACGGGACCCAGAGCGGCATGGGCGATAACTGGCTGGGTCCGCAGGTGCGGATCAGGAAACAGACAGCGCGAATTCCGACGCTGGCTCTCGGCTATTCTTTTAAATTTCCTGCCGCAAGTTCCGAAAATGGCCTGGGTACAGATCGCGTGGATCATGCCCTGACGTTTCTCGCCAGCAAAGACGTAAAGGGCGTTCATTTCGATTTCAACACCACCCACTTCTGGATCGGCCGACCAAATGCACCCGGCTATGCCGGGAACTATCAGATCAATCTCGCCTTCTCGAACCGCATTTATCGCGGGCTGCAGTTTACGGGCGAGTTTTACGGCAATACCAGTCTGAACCGGGACACACCCGGTTTCGCGTCATCACTGTGGGCGTTGACCTATACGATTAAGCCACGACTGGTGATTGACGGCGGATTGGAAGCGGGCCTCAGCTCAGGAGCGCCGCAGAAGCATCTGTTTGTCGGTTTTACTTATTCGGTTGCTGAGCTCTATCCGGGCTGGCGAAAGAAAGCGACATCGAAGTCACGCTGAACGCCCCCCCCAAAAAAAACAGGCCGCTTCTGGTGAGAAACGGCCTGTGTTGGCGAAATCCTCCGGGGAGGAGGCAAACTTGTTACATGGACGGCGGAGCCGGAGGCGCGGGCGCCTGCTGCTGCGCCGGAGTCGAGCCCTCCGCAGTGTTCGTCATCAGGCGAACATCCACGCGGCGGTTCTTGGCGCGTCCATCACGTGTCTTGTTGTCGTCCACCGGCTTATCTTTGCCAAGGCCGACCAGATAAATTTTGTGCGCGGGAATATTGTGTTTCGATGCCAGGTACTGGATCACTGAGTCGGCACGGCGCTCGCTGAGATCGTAATTGTAGTCGGCACCGCCCACTGAATCCGTTCCGCCCTCCACCGTGATGATGTAGCCCTTGGTGTTGGGGACGTCGGTGGCAAGTTGATCGAGAGCCTCCTGGGCATTCTTGGTCAGGTTGTCTTTATTAAAGCCAAAGTGGACCGAGGTCTCGGTGACCACGCGATAGTTGTCGAGATTGGCAACTGCGTTCTGCAACACGTCGACACGATGGACCGCGTTATCGGCCACGGTCTGCGCCTGGCCAGCTTGCGTGGCGGCCGCCTGCGCCTTCTGATCGACTTCCGCAGTCTTGGCGTTTACTTCCTGAATTCCTTTTTGCGCGCGCGCATCTACATCCTTGATGGCGTTGGTGTTCTTCGCGGTAAGGTCATCCAGTTCGTTGGTCTTGTTGATGATCGGCGTGGTCTGCTGCCGAACATAGTTTTTACTGGAACATCCGACGGTTGCAGCCACGCTGAGCGCTAACAGCGCGATTAACGAAGTGCGATTCATCTTGGGAGAGCTCCTTTTCTGCTCTGGGTCGAAGCTGTAACAAAAACCGGTTGCTGAATTCCTGGGGCCTGCCACATTCCTGTTCTCAGGTGGGCTATCTCACCCGCTGTGGAACAGAGCACGGTAAATGCCAGTTGGGGACAGTCCCCTACCGCGCTTCTAAGATTATAACTCCTAAAGACTTAGAGCGTTTCTGGCAAGAAACGTTGGCAGCGAAGGGACAGCTGAAATGCAGCAATCCGGACATGGACTGAGGAATTTTTATACAGTCGGCGCAGATCAATGTGACAGGTGAGAGGAGAGTACCTGTAAAGAAAATCCGACAGCTTAATTGACTTGGGCGTGGACGCCCAGGCAGCGGATGTCGATTACATCGTGGTCGCCAACAACAAAGAAGCGCTGGCGCTGGAAAACCACCTCATCAAGCAGCGCAAGCCGCGCTTTAACATTCTGCTGCGCGATGACAAGACGTATCCCTACATCAAGCTGACGCTGCGCGAACGCTTGCCGCGCGTGTACGTAACGCGGCGCCTCAAAAAAGATGGCAGTTCATATTATGGCCCTTATTTTCCGGGGAACCTGGCGTACCGCATTGTTGACCTGATACACCGCCGTTTTCTGATTCCCTCATGCAACGTTGACCTGAACCGTTACCATCCTCGGCCATGTCTGCAGTACTACATCGGGCGCTGCCTGGGCCCGTGTGTGGAAGGGCTGACCACGCCGGAGATTTATCAGGAAGCGGTCCGCGACGTGAAATTGTTTCTCGAAGGCCGACAGACAGACCTCTCACGATCGTTACGTGAGCGCATGGCGAAAGCCGCCGAGGCGCAGGAATATGAACGTGCGGCCAAGTATCGCGACCTGATTTCGACGGTTGAACAGTTACAGGAGAAACAGCGGATCGCTGCTGCCGAGGGCGATGACGCGGATGTGTTCGGGTACCACTTTGAAAACGGAATGCTGGCCGTGAACCTGTTTCACATGCGAGGCGGCCGGGTACTCGACCGGCGCGAGTTCTTTTGGGAGGATCTGCCGGACCTCACCACAGACCATGACGCAACCAGCATCCCTGGTCGACCTCAGGCCGATGGAGGACGGGCGTCCTCGCCCGTCACCGCAGATTTTGATCCCGGAACGTTCCTGTCTTCTTTCCTGATGCAGCTGTACATCGGACAACCGTATATTCCGCGGAATATTTACGTTCCGGTCGACTTTGAGGACCGTGAGGCGCTGGAGGAGGTCTTATCAGAGCAACTCGCGGGCGAGGGCGGCCGCGCTACACGAGTGAATATTGTCGTTCCGCAGCGAGGAGAAAAGCGCTCGCTGATTGATCTGGCCGGCAACAACGCCAAGCAGAGTTATGACCAGCGCTTCCGGGTGATGAAGCCAAATACGAAAGCTATTCAGGAGGCGCTGCAGGATGCGCTCAATTTGCCGGAACCGCCAAAGCGAATCGAGTGCTTCGACATCTCGCACATTCAGGGCGCAGAAACGGTTGCCTCGATGGTGGTATGGGAGAACGGGCAGATGAAGAAGTCTGATTACCGGAAGTTCATCATTCGCA
Organism: Acidobacteriota bacterium; assembly: GCA_003224855.1. Lineage (GTDB taxonomy): Bacteria > Acidobacteriota > Terriglobia > Terriglobales > Acidobacteriaceae > Gp1-AA142. The sequence continues at coordinate 22,153 of QHZY01000032.1, forward strand.
CCGTGCAGGGAGTGGATGACTTCGCTTCCATGCGCGAGGTGGTTACTCGACGATATAAGCGTGTGGCGCAGGAAAAGAAAGAGATGCCGAGCCTGGTCCTGATCGATGGCGGTCTCGGGCAGTTGCATGCCGCCCAGCAGGCGCTCGAATCGCTGGAGGTTATCAACCAGCCGCTGGCGGCGATTGCCAAGCGCGAAGAAGTGATCTACGTCTGCGGACAGGAGGATGAACCCGTGGCGCTCGATCATCACTCACCGGTACTGCACCTGGTGCAGATGATCCGCGACGAAGCACACAGGTTTGCTGTGACTTTTCACCGCAAGCGCCGGCAGATTCGTGACCGCGCCACCGAATTACGCGAGATTCCCGGGGTAGGCGCCCTGACCACGCGCCGATTGCTGGAGCATTTTGGAAGCGTGCAGGCGATCCGGCAGGCGGATGCGGCGGCCCTTTCGTCAGTTGTGACGCGTACCCAGGCGGAGGCGATTCTTAGCCATTTTCATAAGTAGCGGAGTTCAGCACAGCACCTTGCGAAGATAGCGAACTGCGCACCAGCCATCCCACGCTGCCCAGCATTCCGCACCAGCCAAAAAATCGAACTACCGAGGCGATGATTGTGTCGTACGGAAGACAGCCCAGGCTGAGGAAGATCGCATGCCAATCATGCTCGGCCAAGTCCGGATCGCCAACCGTCACCAGAGGCAACTGCATGGCGCGGGCGTCTGCCATGTAGCTGGCGGTATATAGCCAGTTCTCGAAAAAGAAGAACAGGCAGAAGACGAACGCGCTGGTTTGGCCTTTAGTAAAAAAGTACGCGGCCAGCAAAAGCGGTGCCAGCCACTGCAACAGGGTTCCGCCCCACAGACCAATGGTTGACCCAAACCATCCGAACAGCAGGTGCCCGCCTTCGTGAACCACCAGGTTGGCACTGTCAATGAACAGAAATTGACCGAAGTTGCGGAGAGCGTAAACCAGGAAAGCGGCGTAGAAAATAAGCCAGGCGATCAGGCTGGTACGGGAGACCGGAGCCCAGTCGATATCAAAGCGTTCCGCCCAAGCCTGCATGCTCGAATTCTATGTACATCATCGGGAACTACCCAGATTACGGTGGTGTGCAGCCAACGGCCGGTTACGGACTACTGCAACGGAACGATCAGAGTGCCCACCGAGGCGGAATGATTGTCGCGAACCGCGATCCGCAAGTCATTCTTGCCCGGTTTGGGATCGATGTCCATGTGGGTGAGAATTCCATGCTGCTGCACCTGCTGGAAGGTATTAGCGTCAAAGGTCTGATCGATCTTCATGCTCTGGTTGCCAAGCATTTTGCCGTCGGCGGAAAAAATGGCGGCATAAAAAACCAGATTCAGCTTCTTGTTCCCGCCGGCGACATCTTCGGCAGTCACGCTGTTGGAATCCACAAGAATATCGACCCCGAGCTTGCCTTTATCGCCCGGCTTCACCTGAGCCAAGAAGGTGACCAGGGTGTTGGCGGCCTGATCGGAGAGCGCTTCTGCAATTGCCTGTTCTGGTTTCTGGTCCTTGAGTTGAGAGGGATCGATGGCGAAGTACCCGCGGCGATAACGCAACTCAACTCCGTCGCGCTGGGTTTTGACTTTAATAGAGCGATATTTACCGTCCCACTTTTTGTCGTCGGGGTAATAACCGAGCGTGTACGAAGCAGGATAGTCGGCCAGGGCCAGTGCGACGCCCTGCTGAACTTCATTCTGGTTGATGTAGGCCTTGCCGCCAGTCTCGCGTGCCATCTCGCGCATGGTCTCCTGAGTCGAAGTGACGTTGGAGATTCGTGCCTGAGCACCTTGCGTCATGGCGTCAAGATTGCGCGATTTAGGATCGAGCATGGTTTCTTCCATTCCGCTGACCAGGCCACGCGCGTCCACGGGATAGATCGCAATTTGCGCGCTGGCGAGCTGTGCAGCAGCCAAACGAATCTCTCCCGCGTGCCCCTGACGGGTAATACTCGCCACTGATCCGCTGTCGCGAGTACCCAGGCTAAGTTGGCTGATGGTAGGAAGTGATTCGGCCAGTTCGGTGTCAGAGATCGTGCGGTCCTCGGGGATCAGGCTGAACGGGAAGCCGGCGGTAACCCAGAGAACACTTTTGCGGCCAGGAACACCCGCCAGAATGCGCGCCAGACTGCGCATGGCGGCGAGAGTGATCTCAATACGGCGGTCTTCCTGGTAAGCCACCTGAGCATTTTGAAATGCCTGGATCCGCTGATTGAAGGAATCTGCCATGCTGTTCGAATTGCCGCGACCGCTATCTGCATTGGCCACATTGGCCACCGCGGGAGCGGCGGCGGCTTTGCCTTCCTGTTCTTTCGGCAGGTATTGCACCAGCGCGTTGTAGAGAAGCTGCGGGTCGGTCGTGAAATCCTGCAGCACTGCGAGCCCGTTGCTGAGCGTGAAAATCGCCATGCGTTGCCCGGGTTTGTACTGGTTGCGCACGAATTGCAGCATCTGCCGGCGAGCGTAGGCCGAGTCTCTAAACGAGGTATTAACGGTATCCAGCAGGAGAACGGCCAGCGGACCTTCCGTTGTTACGTACTCCGGCCGGTTGGAATAAATGCCCGGGCCCAGGCCGCGAGCCGCACCTTTGTCCTGCGAACCGGGAGGATTGAATATAGCAATCTTCTCAGATTTGCCCTTCTCCTGAAGAGTGAAATCGGACGCCTTAAGATCGGTTATTGCTTTGCCGTGTTTGTCGGTCGCCACAACGTCAACCAACACCAGGTGAGTATTGATGCGGATGGTAGGCGTGCTGGCGCCTGACTCAGATTGAGCTCCGATGTTGGTGCAGAATAGTGCTACCAGAACGGCGACCGTCAGAAGCTTTTGGACTTTAATCATTAATCGTTGCACTCCCCAATGCAGGCAGGACGTTAATACGTTTGCTCTGCAGCTTGCAAGCACATTTGCAAGGCGCGGAACCCGCCTCTAAAATGAAAGTACCAGCTCTTTTGAGAAAATCATGATTCATTTTCCTGTTCCAGAGGCGCTCACGTTTGATGACGTGTTGCTGCTGCCCGCCCGCTCAGACGTTGTACCGTCGACCGCGAACACACAGACCAGGCTCACCAAAAATATCCGGCTGAATATTCCGGTCATCAGCGCCGCCATGGACACGGTGACAGAATCGCACATGGCCATCGCCATGGCGCAGCAGGGCGGCTTGGGAATTATTCATCGGAACTTATCGATCCAGCAACAATCCGAGGAAGTCGACAAGGTGAAGCGGTCGGAAAGCGGAATGATTGTCGATCCGGTGACTATGTCGCCGGACGCGAAGGTTTCAGACGCCCTGGAAGTGATGCGGAAATTCAAAATCTCAGGCGTGCCGATCACCAAAGGCGGCAAGCTGGTAGGCATTCTGACCAACCGCGATCTGCGCTTTGAAACCAGGTTCGATGTTCCGATCAGCAAAGTGATGACTAAAGAAAATCTGATCACGGTGCCGGTGGGAACCACGCTGGAAGATGCGGAAAACATTCTTCACGAACATCGGGTGGAAAAGCTGCTGGTGGTGGATGACAACTACAACCTGAAGGGCCTGATCACGGTCAAAGACATTCAGAAGAAGCTGAGGTATCCCAACGCGGCTAAAGACTCCCAGGGCCGGCTGCGGGTAGGCGCGGCGATCGGGGCAACGGGCGACTTCCTGGAACGGGCACAGGAACTGGTGGAGCGCAAAGTTGACGTGCTGGCGATTGACAGCGCACATGGGCACTCCACGCGCGTGCTGGAAGCGGTGCGGGCGGTGAAAGCAAAAGTTCCGGACGTGGACTTGATCGTCGGCAATGTCGCTACTTTCGACGGGGCCTGCGAACTGGCGCGCGCAGGCGTAGACGCCATCAAGGTGGGAATCGGGCCGGGATCAATCTGCACTACGCGAGTGGTGACTGGCGCGGGGGTTCCCCAGATCACCGCCATTGCTGAGACGTTCCGGGCCACCAAAGATTCCGATGTTCCGATCATTGCGGATGGCGGCATCAAGTACTCAGGCGACATCACCAAAGCCTTGGCCGCAGGCGCGAGCGCGGTGATGATTGGATCCATGTTCGCGGGAACGGATGAGAGTCCGGGCGAACTGATTTTGTATCAAGGCAGGACGTTCAAGTCATATCGCGGAATGGGATCGCTGGGCGCGATGGCTGCCGGCTCCAGCGAGCGCTATTTCCAGAACAGCGACGGCGACGCATCGACCGCGATGCCGATCAACGGAGAGGAATCCAACCGGCTGGGTAAGCTGGTGCCGGAAGGGATTGAAGGCCGGGTTCCGTACCGGGGCACGGTTTCGATGATCGTGCATCAGTTGGTCGGTGGACTGAAATCGGGAATGGGTTATTGCGGAGCGGCGACCATCCCAGAGTTGCTGCAGAAGACGCGCTTCGTCCGCATCAGCTCGGCGGGGCTTCGAGAGAGCCATGTGCATGACGTGGTGATCACGCGCGAAGCGCCGAATTATGCGGTGGAGTGAGCTGGCCCGCCTTTGACATCTGAACACAAACAAGCATTAAAGGCGTGGGTCGCGGCCGGGCTGTGGCTGGGGCTGATCGCGATTGAATCTACCAGCTATGCATCGGCTGCGAACACCGGCCGCTTTCTTTACCCGCTGTTTCATTTTTTCTTTGGTGTGAGCGTAACCGACTTCGCCGGCTGGAATGGGCATCTGCGCAAGATTGGCCATTTCGTGGGCTACTTCACACTGAGCTTGTTGATGTTCCGCGCCTGGAAGACCACCTGGCCGGCTCCCGGACGATGCTGGAAATGGCGCTGGGCGGCTATAGCGTTTGTAGTGGCTGCGGGCGTGGCCTCACTCGACGAATGGCACCAGACATTTCTGTCTTCACGCACCGGAACCATCCATGATGTGATTCTGGATAGCGCGGCCGCGCTGACCGCGCAGGCGATAATCTACTTGATCTTCACGAGAGAGCCGAGACGGCTCAGTAGATAGCGTCGTACTTGGTGACGTTCCAGTCTTCCGCTTTCCTTTCAAGTGTCACCGAGAATAGTTCGCTGTAGGTTTTCTGCTCGCCGGCTGCAATCAGGCGTCTGCCCCGATAGTGCAGAATGCGCAGCGGCGGCGTGTCTTCCCAGTCCACGATCTCCCAGGAAAGCAGTGGATGCTTGCCTTCCGACTCGCAGATGAAAGCGGCGTACTTGCGGCGGTAGTCTTTTTCCCAGTCGGAAAGCCGTTCGCGGCAGCGGCCGTCGCGCAGGGCGCGGATGAAAGTTGAGGCTTCACGCTCAGAAGCGCGGTCGCGAAGCGGGTTGAGCGAGATCGAGTTGGGCGTGCCGGAGAGGGGATCGCGGCCTTCAGAGCGCGACAGCACCGGGCCCTTATTGTTGAGCCACATCAGGTACCCGAAAAAGACGATCACCAGCAGCGCGCCTGCGCCAATGGCGATCAGCAGCTGGGTGCGGGAAAACTGCATTCTGTCGCAAGTGTAGCTCCGAGCCAAATCCGCACAAGATTACCGCAGGGAGACACGGACGGACATGTACGGGCGGCGGGTCGGATTCTGCGTAAGGACAGCATCCCCCGGCTGTCCGGCGGAGCGAAGCTCCGCCCGGAATGACCGCAGCAGAGATTTCGTTGAATAAAAAAGGCCGGACAGGAATATCCGGCCTTTATGACTCGTTATAAAACGCTACTCTTTGTCTTCTTCTTTCTTGTCGGTTTCGAGGGCGGTTTCGCCCTGGGCCTGCGCCTGAGCTTCGGCTTCTTCCATGGCTTTCTTGGTTTCGGCGGCGCGCTTGGCACGGACTTCGGCCCGTTTCTGGCGCTTCTCTTCCTGCACCTGTTCGCTGCCGAGCAGTTCGACGAAGGCCTTGTCGGCCCCGTCGCCTTTCTGCCACCCGGCGCGGACAATGCGCAGGTAGCCTCCGTTGCGGTCGCCAAAGCGCGGGGCGAGCGTGTCGAACAGTTTGTTCACCGACTCGCGCGTCATCAGGTAGGCGGCGGCCTGGCGGCGGGCAGCGAGGTCTCCGCGCTTGCCGAGCGTGATCATTTTTTCCATCAGCGGACGCATCGCCTTGGCTTTGGGAATGGTGGTCTCGATGCGCTCTTCCATCACCAGCGAAGTGACCAGGTTGCGCAGCAGCGAGCGGCGGTGCGAGGTAGTACGTCCGAGTTTGTATCCGGCAACTTTGTGACGCATGGTTGAAACCCCAGTTCGAGAATTGCGTAATTTAATAATTGAGAAATCCGGTAATTGGAAAGCCGATTATTCAATTTTCCAGATTTCCCAACTACTCAATCAGAAAGGCGCGGCGAACCGCGCCTTTCCGACTTCTAGTAGTTATCGTCCGGGCCATAGGCCGAAGCCGGCAGCACCTGGTTCGAGGTCGGGCCCGGCACGGCATTGCCGTGTTCGTCAATCTTCATGCCCAGGCTCAACCCCATAGACGACAGGATTTCTTTAATCTCGTTCAGCGACTTGCGGCCGAAATTCTTGGTCTTGAGCATTTCGGCTTCAGTCTTCTGCACCAGCTCGCCAATGGTCTGAATATTGGCGTTCTTCAGACAGTTGTAGCTGCGCACTGAAAGCTCGAGCTCCTCGACCGAACGGTTCAGGTTCTCATTCTTGATCTCGGGCTTGCGGTCGTCGGAGGCAGTCGCAGTCTCGATATCCTCCTCGAAGTTGATGAAGATGTTCATGTGATCTTTCAACAGCTTCGCGGCCAGGCCGATCGAGTCAGCCGGAGTAATCGAACCGTTGGTCCAAACTTCGAGTGTCAGCTTGTCGTAGTCCGTGATCTGTCCAAGACGGGCGGCTTCGACGTTGTAGTTGCACTTGCGAACCGGCGAGTGGACGGAATCCACGGGGATAAAGCCAATGCCGAGATCTTCGTCGAAGTTTTTGTCGGCGGAAACATAGCCACGGCCGCGCTTCAGCCGCATTTCCATGTCCAGTTTGCCGCCTTCGCTGACGGTCGCGATGTAGACGTCTTTGTCGAGCACTTCGACGTCAGCGTCGGCCTCGACCATGCCGGAGGTGACAACGCCGGGCTGATCGGCGCGCAGATAAATAGCTTTCGGAGCGTCGCCACTCAACTTGAAAGGAATCTGCTTCAGGTTGAGGATAATGTCGGTGGCGTCTTCGACCACTCCGGGAATCGACTGGAACTCGTGCAGCACGCCTTCGATCTTGACCGCGGTAACGGCTGCGCCTTCGATCGAGCTGAGCAGAACGCGACGGAGCGCGTTGCCGATGGTGGTGCCGAATCCGCGCTCAAAGGGCTGCGCCCAGAATATGCCGTACTTGTCGGTTAAGGTTGAAGTGTCAACTGCAAGACGTTTTGGTTTTTGAAAGCCCTTCCAAAGCATTGTTACTCTCCTTCGGCCGTTTGGCTCAGTGCCGGCTTCCTGAGTGGTCCAAACTCAGGTCAAACGCCGGCAGAGGCTGATCTGGCGCGAAAAAAGGACCAATAGACTGATTGCGTAGAGCTCTAAGACTCGTCCCTACACCATCCAACTGTTACTTGCTATACAACTCCACGATCAGCTGCTCGTTCACCGGCAGCTGAATTTCATCACGCTTGGGCAGTGCGCTGACCCGGCCCTTGTAGTTGTCGCGATCGATATCGAGCCAGGCCGGCTGGTTCTGGTGGCTGGCAAAGTCTTTTGCCATCTCCAGAATAGGCAGCTTGCGGCTGTTTTCACGAATGGCGATTTCCTCGCCTACGCTCACCTGGTACGAAGGAATGTTCACCTTGCGTCCGTCGACCGCTACGTGACCATGGCGCACTAACTGCCGCGCCTGGCGGCGGGAGATCCCGAAGCCCATGCGGTAGACAATGTTATCGAGGCGCCGCTCGAGTTGCTGCAGCAGGAGTTCGCCGGTCACACCCTTGGTGCGGGCGGCCTTTTCGAAGTAATTGCGGAACTGGCCTTCCTGGGTGAAGTAGATGCGCTTGGTCTTCTGCTTCTCGCGAAGCTGCAGGCCGTAGCCGACAATTTTGGCTTTGCGATCTTTACCGTGCTGGCCAGGCGCAAAGTTGCGCTTTTCGATCGGACATTTGTCAGTGAAACATTTTGTGCCTTTGAGGAAAAGCTTCATCCCCTCGCGGCGGCATAAACGGCAGACTGCATCTTTGTAACGCGCCAAGTTTCCTTCTCCTTTTTTCTGAGCGAACATGCTTCGCATCGCTCAGGACTTCAACCGGTTTACAGGACTGGCTTCCCTTCTTCCCGGTTGACGCAGGGGCTAAAGCCCCTTTTACTAATCATCATTGCGGCACCGCTAAACCGTGCCCTTCCTTCTAAACTCTGCGTGCTAAACTCTGCGTCGCTTGGGCGGACGGCAACCATTGTGCGGAATCGGAGTGGTGTCGCGAATGCTGCGCACTTCAATTCCCGCCGAAGCCAGGGCACGGATCGCTGATTCGCGACCGGATCCGGGGCCGCTGACCCGCACTTCTACCGTTCGGACGCCGTGATCGCGCGCCATGTTGGCGGCATTCATGGCGGCCTGCTGGGCGGCAAAGGGAGTTCCTTTGCGCGATCCGCGAAAACCAAGTGACCCTGAACTCTTCCATGACAGGACGTTGCCAGCCTGATCGGAGATGGTCACGATTGTGTTGTTAAACGACGCCTGGATGTGGGCAACCCCGTAGGGCACGTGTTTGCGCTCTTTCTTCTTGAACTGCTTCTTCTTGCCCTTTTTATCGGTCGCCGCCCCGGCGCCGGCTGCTGCTGCTGC
>QHZY01000154.1 GCA_003224855.1 Acidobacteriota bacterium
CGCCATTGAACTGATTAATGCAACCACTACCGAGGTTCCCATCTTCGCTTTCGGGGAGATGGCGAACCCGTTGAGCATCGTGGCGGCGATGAGAGCCGGCGCTCGCGAGTACATCGAACGAGATGCCAGCCCCGAAGCCGTGGTCGAAGCCTTGTCCCGATTCACTTCTACCCGCAATAAGGCCCGCAGCTCCGGCGGACGCGCCCGGGTGGTGACGGTCACCAACGCCAAGGGCGGCGCAGGCGCGACCACCGTCGCGGTAAATACCGCGATCGCCTTGCAGGAGACCAGCGGCAGCGTTTTACTGGTTGATTTCGCGGCCCTGGGCCATGCTGCGCTTCATCTGAATGTCCGGCCATCTTTCGGGATCACCGATGCGTTGCAGAACCTGCATCGCATGGATTTTTCATTGTTGGAAGGGCTGATAACGCCCTGCAAAGGCGGGTTGCAGCTGCTGGCCGGTTCGCAGATTCCTAATCTCATCACTCCCACGCCTTCAGAATTGGCCAGGCTTTTTGATCTTCTGGTGGCGAACTTCCGGTTCGTGGTAGTCGATTGCTCGGGACGGCTGGATCAGACTTCGCGCCTGCTGGCCGACTTATCTAACAGCGTACTGCTCGTGGCGCAGGCCGATGTGGTTTCTTTGTGGAGCGCAGCGCGCATTCGCAATTTCCTGGATGAGGGCGGCGGACGCGAACGGGTACGCCTGGTGATGAACCGCTATAAGAAGATCCCTGGATTCGGCGACGAAGATATTGAAAAGGCTGCCAACTGCAAGCTGCTGATGAAGATCCCAAATAATTATCAGAGCGCGGCGCCGGCGATCGACAAAGGCACGCCGGTCGCGTTTCAGGAGAACGACCTGGCGCGGGCATTTCGCAGCCTGGCTTCGTTGCTGGCACATGCTCCGAGCTCAAGCGACGGTTCAGTTGACTTCGCAGCGCACACAGATAAAGGCGATGCGCGCAAGAAGCCGGCCGGCCGACTGCTTATTTCACCGCTGCGGGCAGGACAATAGAAGACGAGTCCCGCGGTCCGACCTCTTTCACATCAAACACGAAGAGTGAACCATCCAGGATCTGGCTTGCTGATCGCGAAAGCAGCCAGCGGTAGGCCGATGGGTTTTTCAAGTACTGTCCTGACAGATTAGTCGCACTCACAATGATTGTGCCGGTGCGACGTTCATTCTCTTCCAATAGCTGAACGTGAATGCCATAAGAGATTGGGTTGACGCTTCCAAAGTAAGCAAGGAAGATCTGCTCGTTCGGGTGTTCGCGCTGGTATTCCCGCAAATACAAAAGCCCCTGCCCCCAATCCAGATTGCTGTCGGTCAGAAGACGGTAGCTACTGGAAGGACGAACAAAAATGTTGAAGTAGGAAAGATATCCGGGCGCACAACGCAGGCCATCTATGGCATTCGCCAGCGCCAGCAATATGAGCAGAGATCTCGCTCCCCTGCTCACGGTTGCAAATTGCCAAAGCGACGCAGCCAGGACAATCGCGAAGGGATAGACCGGCAAAACATGTCTTTCCCCGATATTGAAACGCGCAAAGCAAGCGAAGGCGAGATAGATAGCCGGAAAAGAGGTGAGGATCCAAACTTCAGGAAGCCGGGGCTTGTCGCGAATCGCGAGCCCAAATCCGATCATAGACAACCCGAGCACGATGGTCGGCCATTTGAGCGCAATCACTACCGGATAGTAGAGTTTCCATCCGCCCTGGGCGGAGATCCGACCTAACAAATAGGCGGGCTGCCCGCGGCGGTTGTGCCGCACAAGTTCGCGAAAGCCTTCAATGTATTCTCCTGCTGGGATGTATAAACTTAAATCGTTTCGATTGGGAACTGCTTTCACAATAGGCTGCGTCCAATTCGGAAATGTAGCGGTGAGAGTGCCTTGACGAATCGTGAGATGTGACACGTGGAAAAAGAAACCGGCCCACACCGTCATGAAAGCGACCAAGGTTATTGCAAGGGCGGACCAGTAACTCCAAGCTCGCGGGTCAAGTTTGACACCGGCAGGCGTGAGAATCAGGATCCAGACCAGAGCCACGAAGAACATCGGTGCAGTCGAAAACTTTGCCAGCAACATCAAGCCAAGAATCAGGCCAAACAGCAGACTGCGTTTCCAGTTTGGATTCCTTCTCCACCAAATGACCGAGCATGCTCCCGCAAAAATCAAGAGCACGGCCGCGGCGTCGGTCCCGGCGATTGAGAAGTGCGCAATCAATGAAGGCGAAAACGCGAATAGGCCGAGCGCCAGATTGGCGGCTCCCACGGAGAAAAGCCGGCGGGTAATTCGCCAGACAAGCAACATCAGGACCAGACCCAGAATGACATTCATGGCGCGTGCTCGCCAGGCGAGCGCCTCCGGATCGGAGGCTATGCGCGATACGCGAAATGTGTCTGGGAGTTGTTCGATCTCCACTTGCCAGCGGGGGTTCAGCAGCGGGAGCGTACACCACAACCGCGCCAGTGGAGGATGATCGTTGTATTGTTCGAAGCGGCCAAAACGCCATGCGTTCAAGCCCTCCGCGATGTGTACCGGTTCATCAAACGTAAGCGATTGAGTTCTTATGAACCAGCAGCACTGAAGCACAAACGCGATTGCCAGGAATACAGGAAACAACCAGCGAGCGCGAGTTGATGAATCTGCTGGTTTCCCGCCGGGCTTGTCAGTGATTCTCTTGTCTGTCAGTGTGTTGTGAGTCAGGGTCAATGGCGTTTGCTGCCGACAACTTTACCGTATTGAGCCTGCAATCTCTAGCTTCGTCGGACTGTTAGACTGATCCGTTTCCAACTTCCATACCAATGACCGAGCCAACTTCTGCTTCGCCGGCGAAAGCGCCAGTTCATTCACTGCTTCTGATAGGAGTGGGCTTTGGCATCCTGACCGGACTCATGGAGGCGGCGGGCCTGATGATTTTCCAGCGGCTCAATTGGCAGCGCTGGGGACCAATGATGCACGTTTCGGAAGAGATTCTTTGGATTTCGCCGATCGTGGATGTGGTTTTTTTTCTGGCACTCAGCTTGATCATTGCCCTGGTAAGCCGCGCCTTGAAATCTGGCAATGCGGTTCGAGCGGTTGTGACTGTTCTGACTTTTGCGGCGATGTATGACTGGACCACACTCACCAGCCGCATCTATCACCGCGTGTGTCTTCTGGTGGCGCTGGCGGCAGCAGTTGCGATTTATCGGAGATCGCAATCGCGAGTAAGCTCGATTTTGGCGTTCTGGAAACTGGCCACACCTCTGCTGCTGGCGAGCTGGATCTTTATATTTGCTGGAATCCAAGGACTCAGGTTGCTGCATGAGAGGGTGGCAGTTGCCCGGCTTCCTCGCGCTCCGGCCGATCACCCAAACGTTCTGGTGATTGTTATCGATACCCTGCGTGCCGATCGCGTTTCATCATGCGGCTACAAACGAACCACAACTCCTAATCTCGATCGGCTTGCTTCCGGGGGAGTTCTCTTCGAGAACGCGATAGCAACCAGCTCATGGAGCTTGCCGTCGCATGTCTCGCTGATCACCGGGCAGTATCCGTCGGCTTATGCACTCCAGCAGGTGCAGCCAGAGCCCTGGTTCGGGTGGGGGCGCTCAGGACTTGGCGGATACCCTACGATCGCGGAGAGCTTTCGACAAAGCGGCTACCGCACGGCTGCGTTCTCAGCGAACCGAACGTATTTCTCGAAGGACCTTGGCTTTGGCCGCGGATTCATACATTTTGAGGACTACTTCCACTCCCCGGCCGATATGTTTGTCCGAACACTCTACGGAAGAGAATTCGCGCGTATTTATCTGAAGCGCAGCGAGCGAAGCCTGGTGAAGAGAGCATTGAGGAAGATTGGGTTTACTTCTTTACTCGATCAGGACGCCGAAGGCTCGGGCAGTTATGGCGGTGCGTTCGGAGTGAGAAAGCGCGCGGCGGCGATCAACGACGAAGTTTTGCGCTGGACCAGCCGCGACCGGCAATACCCGTTTTTTGTATTTATTAACTACTTCGATGTACATGATCCGTATGGCGGGCCGCAGAACTATCCCCGAACCGACTGGGGGTCGAAGAATGACGTAGACGCGTACGATTATGGCGTGAAATACACCGACGAATATCTGGGCCGGCTGGTCGAGAAGCTTGAAAACCAGCGCCCGCAGCGAAGTACGCTGGTTGTGGTCACATCCGATCATGGGGAATCGCTGGGCCAGCACCATCTTCAGACTCACGGGCGCGCACTTTACCGGGAGCTGATTCGAGTTCCTTTGCTATTTTTCTATCCCGGACACATCCCCGCGGGAATCAGGATCACGCGGCCGGTGACTAATGCGGCTGTTTCTGCCACACTTCTCGACCTGTTGGGTGATGACGAGGGAGTCTTTCCTAATCGCTCGCTGAAACCACTTTGGCAGAATGGTCCTTCCCATGTGGACTGGCCTGCTCCCATATCAGAACTGGCCCAGAACAAGTATCCAGGGAAACACGATGAAACCGCCGATCGACTGATACCGACCGCAACTCGAGGAGCGATGAAATCTATGGTGACGCCGAAATGGCATCTGATCGAACATCAGACATTGGGGAATCAACTCTATGATTGGCTTCGCGATCCAGATGAATTGAATGATGTGAGTTCTTCGCCTGAAGGCAAGAAGCTCAGCGGTGAACTGGGCCAAGCGTTACGAACCCAATTAGCACATTGATCAATGAGCGCATCAATTAGCGCATTGATCAACAAAAAGCAGGCTTTTCAGCCTGCTTTTATCGTGGGTTAAACGCCTCAATGCCGCGGGCCGGAGAGCGCCGAGCTATGAGGACTTATCAGGTTGCAGCCACTTTAGCCGGCTACCAGAACTCTCACAATAATGAAAAAATACTAGAAACTAGAAAGCGCCCGGTGTGATGTTCTTCCCCTCAATGCACTCATACGCGCGCCCGCTTTTCAGGTCTTTGAATTCGTCCGTCCTTCCACTGGGCCACTCGATTACCACGCGTTGAATCCTGTCTTGCATGCCGCATCCGAATGTTACAGGCAGCTCCGATTGTGAGAGATAGCTGGAGCCGGTTTTTACCAGGCGAGATTGCGCTATGCCCTGATGATAGATTCGCACCAGCGCGCCGATCGCGTCGCGATTCGATCTGGTCCCGACCAGTCGAAACCGGATGCTGCGGTTTTTTTCCAACTGATCGTTGCGGTACAGATACGCGGGCCCGTTGTTGGTGGTCATCAGCAGATCAAGATCGCCATCACGATCGAAATCTCCGTAGGCCAAGCCGCGCCCGACTTTGGCTGCGGCGAAGTCCGCGCCGACCTCACGGGCAACGTCTCTAAAGGCCCCCTTGCCATTGTTGAGGAACAGCTGAGGTGGTTGCGCGTAACCGACATTGCGGACATTGCGCACCGTGTCGTCGATATGGCCGTTGACCACGGCCAGGTCCAGAAATCCGTCGAGATCGGCATCGAAAAAGACGCATCCGAAGCCGAGGCTGCTTTTCGACGAAAGTCCAACCCCGCTGGAGATCGCGGCGTCGGCAAAGCCCGTATTGCCGGCCCGGTACAGGCCTATCATTTCATTGTCAAAGTTGGTAATCGCAATCCCGGTCTTGCCGGAATTGTCGAAATCGGCCGCGTCCACGCCCATACCAGCGCGGGCTTTCCCCTCAGAGCTGAAAGCTATGCCGCTTTCGATCGCGACATCCTTGAACGTCCCATTGCGTTCATTGCGGTAGAGCTTGTTAGGCTGAGTGTCGTTGGCAACCAGCAGATCGGGCCAGCCGTCACGATCGTAGTCGAGCATAGCCACACCCAGTGATTTAGAACTG
>QHZY01000155.1 GCA_003224855.1 Acidobacteriota bacterium
ATCTGAAAGCCGGCATTCACGCGTTCGACAGTCATCTGCGTAAGCCGCTCCTGGGTGTACTGGGGCAGACCGGTATTGTTCGGATCGTCCGCGTAGGGAGCGAGCATGGCCGCCGTCCTTGAGCCCAGCGAGCCATCCATGAATCCTTTGAGCATGCCGGTGTGGAGCATATTGTCGGACCGCGCATGGGCCGAGTGGTGCGCCCGGAGAGTGGCGAGATCATCATCGAAACGGAGCCACTCACTGATGCGAGCGGTCAACTTTCCTTCGCGCTCCAATTCTTCGTAGAGCAAAAAATCATCCCATTCGGAGTTGTCCTGGGCAGAAGTGATCCCCGACTGCGCCATATCCTGCAAAGCCGCGAGAATCGCCTGACGCCGCTTTTCGTGGGTGGGCTTCGGGATAATCCTGGCGACCATTTCTTTGGCGGACTCGCGCAGAATTCCAGTCGGAGCGCCGATTGGATCGCGATCGATCCTGCCGCCTTCCGGCTCTTTCGACGCGAGATTCAGGCTGGCCAGTTGCAGAGCGCGGGTGTTGGCAACAGCAATGTGTTCGTCCACACGATTGAGAAAGACCGGATGGCCACCCGAGACTTCGTCGAGATCCCATCGGGTGGGAAGTTCCTTGACAGGCCACAGCGTGTGGTCCCATCCGCCACCGGTTATCCACTCTCCGGGTTCGGCAGTTGCGACGCGGGCACGGATGCGCTCGCGAAAGTCATCCAGGGATTTTGCTCCTGCCAAATTGACCGTGAGCCGCTGCAAGCCGGCGGCTGCAAGGTGAAGATGGGCATCGTTGAACCCCGGCATTACGAACTTTCGTTCCAGTTCGATGATCTGAGTCGCTGGGCCTTTGAGTTTCAGCAGGTCAGTGGCTTTGCCTATGGCGAGAATGCGATCGCCTGCAATTGCGATCGCTTCTGCGCGCCCGGCTTGAAAATCAGCTGCCGAGGACACGCCGGTGTAGATATTTCCATGCAGAAAAATCCTGTCTGCTTTGACTGGCGCGTCATGTGCAATAAGGACCGTGGCGCATAGTAAGAACAGGGTCACGCGAATCACGCGGAGCCTCCCGCGAGCACCAGCAAGGTAAGCAGAATGCGCTTCAGCCCCAGCTCGCGTCCATTGCACTCGAACCATTCCTGTAAGGTGTGAGCGCCGCCGCCGGAGCCACCGCCGCCGATCGCAATTGCCTCGCGTCCGATGGAAAGCGGGATATTGGCGTCGGTGGAAGCACGCTGCACATGCGCAGAATTTCCCAGAAACGAATCGACGGCGCGAATCGCCTGGAGAATCCGCGAGTTCGGATCGAGTTCTCCGGCCGGACGATTGCCGATCAGGACAATTTCCAGGCTCAGACCGGATTTGCGAGCGCCGGCGCGATTTTCTGTCGCCAACCGCTCTTGCGCCAGAACGCGCTCGGCTGATCTGCGAAGAGAAGCTTCGAGCTTCTCCATCTCCTCGCCCGACGTGGACCGGACATCAACTCTCATGCTGGCCGATTCAGGGATGGAGTTCACAGATGTACCACCACGAATCACGCCGACGTTAAAGATTGTCTTGGGACTGGTTGGCACGGCGGTCTGCGCGAATTCATGAATGATTCTGGAGAGGACGACGATCGGGTTGGGCACGCCAAAGTCGCTCCAGGAATGGCCGCCTGGGCCGCGAACAATTACCTCGAAGCGCCGGCTTCCGAGCGCTTCAGTGACGATCGTGTCCGTGCCTGCGCCATCCAGGATCAGACTCGCCTGAATCGAGTTTTTCCAGCGCGGTGAAGAAAAAATGTGGCGCATGCCTCGAAGGTCGCCTTCGCCTTCCTCGCCGACGTTGCCAACGAACAGCAGAGGCAGAGCGTGACTTATGCCGACGCTTTGCAAAGCTGCCGCAATGGCCAGCATCGCAGTCACGCCGGCGCCATTGTCGGAAACGCCGGGCCCGTATAGCCTGCTTCCCTGCTGACGGACGTTAAGCGGCGTACCAGCGGGGAAGACTGTGTCCAGGTGAGCGCTCAGGCTGATGTAACTCGAACCATGGCCGGGATGGGCTCCGAAGACGTTGCCGACCTGGTCCTGATGAACCTCCTGCAGTCCGAGCTCGTTGAACTCAGTCGCGAGCCACTGGCTGCGGGCTGACTCTCCGAAGGGTGGGGCGGGGATGCGGGCCAACTCCAGCTGCCAGTGCGCGAGTTTCGCCTCCTGAAGGCGAAACCAGTTGACGGCGGAGCGGACAGTAGCGCTACTCGCGAGGCGAACGATTTCCAGCTGGGTGAACGCCGGGTCGGACGAAAGTTCGGAGCGGGGGATTTGTCCCATGAACTGCCCCTCATCTTACAACGAATAGTTTCGTCCTCGTTAGAGTGGTGATGATCTGTTTGGCCATTGCAGAGTGCAAATAAAGCAGCTTCCTGGCGGCGATATTCTAAGGCTAGTGCATTAAGTGGGAAGCCGCTCGAAATGACATAACTATGGTGGTACTACTGCAAGCATTCGCGAATCTCAGCTTCGCTCAGAGTGTGGTCGGATGACTTTGCGCGTTTGTAAATTCGGTCCACTAAATCTTCCGATGCAGGAATAGAACGCTGCTCAAGCCAGTACAGGACGTTTGATTTACCACTCATCGGCCCAACATCGATGATCTGCTGCATACCGAACATGTGCGAGGGCACGCCGGAATAAACCGCGTTGGCCAGCTCGACATCTTTCTTCCGGAGCGCCTTGATGACAGCCGAAGCGTGCACGCCGGTGGCAGTGCGAAAGGCATCTTCACCCACTACCGGATAGTTGGGTGGGATAGAAACACCGGTGGCGTTCGACACGGCCTGACAATAATCTTTCAGCTCTGTGAGGTCCTGTGAGGTCCAGGGGGGGACACCCATCAGTTTGAGATTGACGAGCATTTGGTCCATCTGGGTGTTGCCGACGCGTTCGCCGACACCCAGCGCACAGGCGTGCACGCAATCGGCTCCGGCCATCAGGGCGGCCATCGAGTTGGCGACCGCAAATCCACGGTCACAATGGCCGTGCCAGTCGACACGTACTTTGGCTCCGGACGGCTTGACTACCTCATCGATCACGAATCGCACCAGGCTGTAAGCTCCGGGCGGTGTGGCGTGTCCGGCGGTATCGCAAATCACGACTGCAATCGCGCCGCAATTGATGGCGGTTGAATAAAGCCGCTTCACGGTCTCCGGATCGCAGCGTGACGTGTCCTCGGTCACGTACATCGACTCAAGTCCGAGCGACACCGCAAATTTAACGGCCTTTTCCGTGGTCTTCAGCAGGAAGTCATCCGTCCAATCTTCGGTGTAACGGCGCAACGGGCTCGATCCAATAAATGTTGCGGCCTGAATGTTAAGCCCGCTGCGCTGAACGATCTCCGCAATCGGGCGGATGTCGTTCTCATGCGTCCGGGCGGCGCAGTTGGCACCAATCTTGAGCTTCTGGTCAACAATCTCCCGCGCCAGCGCCTCGCAATGTTGAACAGCACGAGGGCCAGCGCCGGGAAGCCCGAGGTCGAGGCAGTTGATGCCTAATGACTCCATCAGGTGCAGGATCTCGATCTTTTCCTCTAAGGAAGGATCCCGCACTGACGGAGATTGCAGACCATCGCGCAGAGTCTCATCGTTCAGCAAAACCGGCTTCGGCAGGCGAACGGCGGAAGACCCCGAGGTGTTCCAGTCGTAAATGAGTTCCGAAGGATTCACAGTCAGATTATTTCTGCTTAGGAGCGATCGTCAGCCCGAAGATGGATGTTCTGCCACGCCCGGCGACATTCAAACCGTTTGCTTCTTCCGGATTCGGCAGGTACAGGGTTTTGCAGTGCTCGCAGCGGTACACTTCCGCCTTCTTTCCCCAGGCGCGCTCGACGTCGCCGCAGGCCTGCTCAAGCACGTCGTCAGTGTAAAACCAGCGCTTTAAGTGCCCCCCGCAAAACTTTCCCTTTGCATTCTTTTCGTTACAGGAGCGCTGCTCCAGCTGTTTGATTTTCACCTTGTGATGAGGGAGCTGCTCGGGCACCGCGGTTTGAGTTTGCGCCAAACGTTTCTTCTCCTGAGCAGATTTTACTGAAAGGCGAGTTTGCGGGCTACCTTTTATAAACGCTTTCGCGTGAGGCTTGGCAGGGCTCGCAGAGCTCCGACAACTCGATCGCTTAATCTTCCGGCAAACAGTGCATCGACAAATCCCTGCATCTGGTGTGAAAAGTTCTCGCCGTAGCCGTACCACCACACACGTTTCATTCCCGGCAACCGCTCTTGATCGAGATATTTAATCCGTACCATCTCCTCCAGCCCGTAACGGCCATGCGTCCGCCCGATACCGCTGCTACGCACGCCTCCGTGCGGCGCCTCGCTGATGCCGTAACAGGAGATAACGTCGTTGATCATCACCGTGCCGGCTCGAATTCGGCGGGCGATGCGTTCACCACGCTGGCGATCTTTCGTCCAGACGCTTGCTGCCAAACCGAACTCACTGTGGTTCGCCAAGGCAATGGCTTCATCATCGCTGTCAAACGCCTGGATCGGAAGGACCGGGCCAAATGTTTCCTCTTTCATGATCCGCATTTCGTGCGTGACATCGGCAAGGACGGCAGGAGCATAGAAGTTCGACCCCAGCTCACTTAACCTGCGGCCGCCACATAGCAGGCGTGCGCCGCGCGAAATCGCATCTTCGACATGCGATTCGACAGTGCGAAGTTGCTTTTGGTTGATCAGCGGGCCAATTTCGGTTTTGGGATTCAGGCCATCGCCCACTCGCAACTGCTTGGTCTTGTTTACGCAAGCATCCAGAAATGCATCATGTAATTTGCGCGCCACATAGCAGCGTTCGACCGAGAGACAAGCCTGCCCGGCGTTGACGAACGCACCCCACACCGCGCCGCTGGAAGCGACATCAATATCGGCGTCATCGAGCACGAGCATCGGATCCTTGCCACCGAGTTCAAGCACCACGGGTAACAGTCGAGAAGCCGCCTCCTGAGCGATTCGTTTTCCGGTAGCGATGCTCCCGGTAAAGACCAGCTTGTCAATTTCAGAGTGAACCAGTGCTGCACCTGTCGCGCCTAAACCGGGCACAAGCTGAAACACCGGTTCTGGAACTCCCGCGGCGCGCAACAGTTCCAAAAGTCTCACCGCTGTCAGTGTCGTCAGTTCGGAGGGCTTTAAGACGACGCTATTGCCCGCAACCAGGGCAGCCAGACTCTCGGTCGCAGGAATTGCAAACGGATAGTTCCAGGGCGAGATGATCCCAATCACTCCGTGCGGCTCTCTTACGATCTTCCCTGACTTGGTTCTGGCCGCCGGATTCCCGTGCGGAACAGGCTCATCGCGAAGCAGCCGATACGCGTTCTCGATCAGGAATCGCGCTGCGTCCAGCACGACCAGCACTTCGGTGGTCAGCGCTTCCGCAACAGGCTTCCCGGACTCCAGCGTGATCTGGCGAGCAATTTCTGTCTTTTGCTCGTGAACCAGTCGCTGAAATTTTCGCAAGGCATCTATACGGGCGCGAACCCCGACGCCATGCCAGCCCGGCTGCGCCTCGCGAGCGCGAGCGACCGCGGCCAGCACTTTCGCTTCACCAGCAACTTCGATCTGCCCCAAAACCTCGCCGGT
>QHZY01000156.1 GCA_003224855.1 Acidobacteriota bacterium
AGCCGCAGCCCTTGTTCGACACTTTGCGCCACTTCCGAATCCAGGTCTTCGAAGAAATAGGAACGCGGAACCCCGACTCTGAACGTGTATTTACAATTTGCAGGAATCCCAATCTCGGGCGTTCCCGGATCGCTTATAGCTTGTAGTAATAACGCACAATCGGCCACAGTCGCGGCAATCGGCCCGATGTGGTCGAGCGATTTCGAAAGCGGAATCACGCCCTGCGTATCCACTCGTCCATAGGTTGGCTTCAGGCCGACCACGCCGCATAGCGCCGCAGGCTCGCGGATTGAACCGGCAGTATCGGTTCCAATGGCTCCAAGGCACATCCCGCTCGCCACCGCTGTGGCTGATCCACCGGATGAGCCTCCAGCAATGTGCTCCGGATTGCAGGCATTCCGTACCAGTCCGTAATGGCTGATCAACGAGCTGCCGCCATACGCGAATTCGTGGAGGTTCTGCTTACCGAGAACAATTGCGCCGGCATTTCTCAGTCGGGTTACGACTTCAGCATCCTGCTGCGGTAAGCGGTCTGCGAAAGCGGCGCTGGCCGCCGTGGTTTTCACGCCCGCGGTATCGAACAAATCTTTGAGGCCGATGGGAATTCCGTGCAGTGGCCCGCGCCAGCGGCCGTTTGCGATTTCCTGCTCAGCTCTCTGCGCTTCGGCAATGGCCGATTCGGCGGTCACCGTAATGAACGCATTCAGTTCGGGATTGAGCTGTTCGATGCGCGCCAGGCATTCCTGCGTGAGTTCGACCGGCGAGATCTCGCGGTTGCGAATACGTTCCGAGATTTCGAGGATTGAGAGCACAATTATTGTGACTATAGCCAGGCGGAGACGCGCGGCCTCCACAGATCTGTCTCCATGAGCCTATAATGTTCTGTCCAGTTCCCGCAGAGGTCTAGAATAACTCCATGGCCCAGATGACTGTGACTCCCGTCAGCACGCAAGGTTTCCTGGTAAATGGCAAATGGATCGAAGAAGGAGATGTGGTTGAAATCCACGCTCCTTTTGATGGCAGTGTACTGGCGCAAGTGTATCAAGGGCGACGCGAGCACGCCGAAGCAGCGATTGCCGCCGCCGTAAGGGCGTTTGGGACAACCCGGCGGCTTCCGGCATTTGAACGCCAGCGGGTCTTGCGGCGGGTGGCGCAGGCGATTACCGAGCGCAAGCAGGAATTTGCGCAGACGCTGGCGCAGGAAGCAGGCAAGCCGATCAAGGCGGCGCGGATAGAAGTTGAGCGAGCGGCGTTCACCTTCAACATCGCCGCTGAGGAAGCAACGAGAATATATGGCGAGTATCTGCCGCTGGACTGGCAGGAATCGACCGCCGGACGGTGGGGCCTGGTACGGCGATTTCCGCTCGGACCGATTGCGGGAATCACGCCCTTTAATTTTCCATTGAATCTGGTGGCGCACAAGCTAGCTCCGGCCATTGCGGCCGGATGCACCATGGTGCTGAAGCCGGCTCCGCAGACTCCGCTCAGCGCATTGCTGCTGGCGGAGACGATCCAGCAGGCGGGCTGGCCCGATGGCGCATTGAATGTCCTTCCCCTTTCAAACGAAGACGCCGGCCTGCTGGTCAGCGATGACCGCTTGAAGATGATCAGCTTCACCGGAAGCGCGCCGGTCGGCTGGCAGATCAAAAAGAATTCGGGCAAGAAAAAAGTGGTGCTTGAACTGGGCGGCAATGCCGGAGTGATCGTGCATAGCGACGCCGACCTGGCTTATGCCGCCGATCGATGCGTGGTAGGCGGCTTCGCCTACGCCGGGCAGACCTGCATTTCAGTCCAGCGAATTCTGATCGAAAGAAGCGCGTTTTCCAAATTCACCGATCTACTGCTCGCGGGTGTGCAGAAGCTGAAGAGTGGCGATCCGCTGGAAGAGTCAACCGATCTTGGGCCGCTGATCCGCGAGAGCGATGCCATCCGGGCAGCCGACTGGATACAAGAGGCGGTGCGCGGGGGAGCAAGGTTGCTGTGCGGGGGACGGCGAACTGGTTCCGTGTTGGAACCGACCATTCTTACCGGTACTCGTCCCGAGATGAAGGTGAACTGTCAGGAGATATTTGCGCCGGTAGTGACGGTCGAACCCTACGATGATTTTGAGGCAGCATTGCGGCAGATCAACAACTCGCCTTATGGCCTGCAGGCAGGTATTTTTGCGCGCGATGCACGGCTGATTTTCCGCGCTTACGAGGAACTGGAGATTGGCGGGCTGATGGCGGGGGACGTGCCATCGTTCCGGATCGATCACATGCCGTACGGGGGCATTAAGGACTCCGGCTTGGGCCGGGAAGGGTTGCGATATGCGATTGAGGAGATGACGGAACCCAAGTTGCTGGTCATGAATTTGCGGTAACCAGCGCGTCAGAATTTATGATTGGTTTGAAAGAATCAAAGATTGTGGCAATAATATTCCTGCTTTTTCGACTGTTATAATCCCACGTTTGGCGCAGTGGGATTCTGATCCGCATCCGTTGTCCAGACGGTTGCTGAAAATGCTGCAAGAACCTGGGCCCCGAACCTGAATTACTGCACGGAACGTCGCGCTGAATGCAGATCTTTCATCGCAGTACGAACACAATCTCGCGGGCGACGATTTTCGGAGCCATCTTTATTGTGGCGGTGCTGCTGTGGGCTGCGATTCAGTTTCAGCGGTCTCCTTATGTCACTTATGAAGGGGTTCGCAAACCGCAGCCGGTACCTTTCAGCCACCAGCATCACGTGGCAGGCCTGGGAATCGATTGCCGCTACTGCCACACCTCGGTCGAAACCTCGAGTTTTGCCGGCATCCCACCCACCAAGACCTGCATGAACTGCCATTCGCAAATCTGGACGGGAGCGCCGCTGCTGGAGCCGGTACGCGAGAGCTATCGCAGCGGAAAGTCGCTGGTCTGGACGCGGGTGAACGACCTGCCTGATTTCGTCTATTTCAATCACAGCATTCACATCAACAAGGGTGTGGGCTGCAACACCTGTCATGGCCAGGTGGATCGCATGCCTTTGATGTACCAGAACGCTTCCCTGCAGATGGAGTGGTGCCTGGCGTGCCACCGCGCTCCGGAAAAAGTTCTGCGCCCGCGCAGTGAAGTTTTCAATATGCAGTATCAGCCGCCTTCGGGCGCGCACCCGGTAAAATTTGAGGGCAAGCAGTATGACGATCAACTCGCGTTGGGTAACGAGCTGAAGCGCGAATATCACCTGCGGTCGGTTTCAGATATCACCAGTTGTTCGACGTGCCACCGGTAACGATGGATGAGCGACAACTCAAAAAATAACGCCCGCCCTGAAGAAGTTTGTCCCGGCAAAAAGGACAAACTGGACCTTGCAAGCGTGCGGGAGCGCGTGTCCGCCACCAAAGGCCCGGAGTACTGGCGCAGCCTGGAAGAACTTGCCGGCAGCGAAGAATTCCGCGAGATGATGCATCGCGAGTTCCCGAAAGGCGCTTCGGAGTGGGTGGACTCGGTTTCGCGGCGCGGCTTTCTGCGCCTGATGGGCGCATCCATGGCACTGGCCGGTATGACGGCCTGCACCAAACAGCCGATGGAGCCGATTGTTCCTTATGTCCGGCAGCCCGAAGAGATTGTCCCGGGCCGTCCGTTGTTCTTTGCCAGCGCTTTCACCTTGAGCGGCTACGCGACGCCGATATTGGTCGAAAGCCATCTTTACCGGCCAACCAAGATTGAAGGAAATGCGCTACATCCAGCCAGTCTGGGGGGAACCGATGCGTTTACGCAGGCCTCCATCCTTGATCTATACGATCCGGACCGCTCGCAGACCATCACCTTCATGGGGGATGTGCGCACCTGGGGTGAATTCATAAATGCGATTCGCGGTCCGCTCAATATTCAAAAGGGACTGCAGGGATCGGGAATTCGAATTCTCACGCAATCTGTCTCATCGCCAACTCTGAACGACCAGTTGCAGTCGTTTCTGAAGGCTTATCCTCAAGCCAAATGGCATGTGTATGAGCCGGTGAATCGCGACAATGTTTACGACGGCGCCCGCATGGCTTTTGGCCAGCCGGTTGAGACTACCTATAAGCTCGACGCTGCGGACGTGATCGTTTCCCTCGATGCCGATTTTCTGTACGGCGGTTTTCCGGGATTTGCGCGCTACGCGCGGGATTTCGCCAAGCGACGGGATCCTGACGCGGGCGAGATGAGCCGGCTGTACGTGATCGAGAGCACACCCAGTTCGACGGGAGCGAAGGCGGACCATCGGTTCCCGGTGCGCGCCGTTGACATAGAAGCTTTAGCGCGGCAATTGTCGAGCGCTGCCGGATCAGGGTCAGGAACTTCGAACGGGGAAGCTTCCAAAATTATCGCGGCAATCAGTCACGATCTGCAGTCTCATCGTGGCGCCAGCGTCATCATCCCCGGCGACCACCAGCCTGCTTCAGTCCACGCTCTCGCGCATTCCCTTAACGCCGCACTCGGCAACGTCGGCAAGACCGTCTTCTACACCGATGCGGTGAATGCGAACCCGGTGAATCAGACCGAATCCCTGAAAGAGCTGGTCGCCGACATGCGCGGCGGCAAAGTAGATCTGCTGATCATCCTGGGCGGCAATCCGGCCTACGACGCGCCGGCTGATTTCGGCTTTGCAGACGCGTTGAAGAACACCAACATTCCCTTACGGGTTCATCTTGGCCTGCAGCAGAACGAAACTGCCGAGCTTTGCCAGTGGCATGTGAATGAGACGCACTACATGGAACAATGGAGCGACACCCGCGCTTACGACGGAACGGTGAGCATCGTGCAGCCCATGATTGCGCCGCTTTATGCGGGCCACAGCGCCCATGAAATGCTTTCCGTGTTGGGCGGGAGCGGTGAGGCAAGCGGCCACGATCTGATCCAGAACTATTGGAAAAAGCAGCATCCTGCAGGAGACTTCGATTCCTTCTGGCGCAAGTCTTTGCATGAAGGATGGATTGAAGGCACGGCGTTCTCGCCCAAACAAGTCGCTGCCAAGCCGGACGCCAGTTCTTCGCCCGCTCGAAGCGCACAAGGTATAGAAATCAATTTCCGCCGCGATCCATCCATCTACGATGGCCGCTTCGCCAACAACGGCTGGCTGCAGGAACTGCCGAAGCCGATGACCAAGCTGACTTGGGACAACCCGGTGCTGGTCGGGCCTGCGATGGCAGGGCGGATGGGCCTTGAAAAAATGGATGTGGTTGAGCTCGAACTGAACGGCAAAAAAGTTCAGGGCTCAGTCTGGATCCAAGGCGGCCATCCCGACAATTCGGTGACTGTTTTTCTGGGTTA
>QHZY01000033.1 GCA_003224855.1 Acidobacteriota bacterium
GCGAGGCCGAAGTCGAGTACCTTTGCTTGCCCGCGCTTGGTGATGAAAATATTCGCCGGCTTGATGTCGCGATGCACAATGCCTTCGCTGTGCGCGGCATCGAGCGCGTCGGCAATCTGCGTCGCCACTTCCAGTAGTTCTTCGAGCGGGATGGGGCCCGCCATCAACCGCTGCTTCAGGGTCTGTCCAGCCATGAATTCCATGGCGATGAAGCTGCGTCCGTTCTCTTCTGAAATATCGTGGATGGTGCAGATATTGGAATGATTCAGTGACGAGGCGGAGCGCGCCTCACGGCGAAAACGCTCGAGCGCTTGCGGGTCGTGCGCCAGCTCTTCAGGAAGAAATTTCAGCGCTACGCGACGGCCCAGCTTCAGATCTTCCGCTTCGTAAACCACGCCCATGCCGCCGCCCCCCAGCTTCTGTAGAACGCGGTAATGGCCGACGGTCTCTCCAATCATGGTGGGTTTTCCGCTCCACGGATGGTAGGCTGCGCGCTATCGGCAAGTCAATTACAGCTCGGGGACATCCGGTGGGACATGGAGTGGTACGTTTCATCTCCGAATATCCACCATCATGATTGTCATCTCGAACCCACGCACTGAACGCGGAGCGGATGCGGGATATTTGGATACGCGTCCAGAGCCACGAAAGGATGCGGGACACACCTATGGGGCGGGTTGGCCCAATTTCGCGTGAACAGCCCGAGCAGGATCCTCACCCAAATACTGAGCACTCCACATTCTCAAGTTGGCGTACCATCGCATGCCGCAGCTCCGGTAAGTGTACAATCGCTGCCGCATACGGAGGACATAACACTGTGACAATACGAATTGTTGTTTTTGCGACTGCTCTGATCATGTGTCTCGCTCTCTCCCCCAATCTTCATGCCCAAGCTAGCGGCGACGTGGCCGACCAGATCAAGCAACTGCAGCAGGATTCCAGAGCTGCGCAAATGAAAAACGACGCCACATGGGCGCAGCAGCATTTGGCCGAGGGCTTCGTCGCCGGGAACAGCTGGGGCGACTGGGAAACCAGAGAGGATTTCATCAGAGATCTGCAGAGCAAGACAAACAAGTGGAAGAGCGGCAATGTCAGTGACGTGAAGGTGGCGACCTTCGGACCGAACGCCGCCGTGTCGCATTACACGTTCACCTACGACGCCGAACTCCAGGGCAAACACCGGGCGCGAACCGTTATCTGCAGCGATACCTGGATCAATGATTCCGGCACATGGAAAACCGCTTCGACCCACTGTTCGCTGGTAAAGGGTCAATAGCGCCGGGTCGGAAGCCAGCCACCGCACGGCCATTTCATTTTCAAACAATTACC
Source organism: Acidobacteriota bacterium (assembly GCA_003224855.1). Classification (GTDB taxonomy): domain Bacteria; phylum Acidobacteriota; class Terriglobia; order Terriglobales; family Acidobacteriaceae; genus Gp1-AA142. The sequence continues at coordinate 1,330 of QHZY01000033.1, forward strand.
ACAGTGCGTTTGAGGCCGTGCGAGGAAGTGCTGGTACTTCGAAAGCTTTGTCCAAGAATGAATGTGCTCATGATCCACCGGCAGCTCGCGCCGGCTGCTCGCGAAGCCGTTTCGAAAATGCGGAGATTCTAGTTCAGCCGTTCGCAGGCAAGCATAATTTTCGCCGCTCACCCCGGCTGCCTGTAAAGTAAGCCTTCGTTTTTATCGATATCCATATCCATGCCGCCCAAAGCGCAAAACTACTGGCTGACCACCGTCGACATGCCGGTTGTTGACTCCGTACCCCTGCCCGAGAGTGTTGATATTGCGATCATCGGCGCGGGTTTCACCGGCCTCTCCGCAGCGCGCACTCTCGCAAAGCGCGGGGCAACGGTCGCGGTGCTCGAATCAGAAAGCATTGGCTGGGGAGCCAGTTCCCGCAACGGTGGCATGGTGCTTACCGGCATGAAGCTGGGCGTCAGTCAGCTGATTTCAAAATATGGACACGAGCGCACCCGCCAAATGTACGCCGCTTCGCTCGCGACCATCGACTGCGTCGAGGCGATTGTTAATGAAGAGCGGATCGACTGCGACTTTGCTCGCACCGGTCACCTCGAGGTCGCGTGCAAGCGGAAGCACTTCGATGACTACGCCCGCCAGGCTGAAGTCATCGCTCGCGAATTCAATCACGAAATGCGCGTCATCGAGCGGCCTGACTTGCCTGCCGAGATTGGCTCGAACATTTACTTCGGCGGCATGATTGATGAAACCAGCGCCGGTCTCAACCCCGCTCGCTATGTCTCCGGTCTGGCGCGGGGCGCGCTGCGTGCAGGCGCTCGCATCTTCGAAGCCGCTAAGGTTCAAACCATCGAACGTGCGACCACTGGTTCCGCGCCGGGTTGGCGGATCAGCACTTCGCGCGGCGTTCTTTGGGCACGTGATGTGTTCGTCGCAACCAGCGGCTACACCGGTCCCGCCACTCCCGCGCTGCGCAAAAAGATAATTCCTATCGGCTCCTACATCATCACAACCGAAATTCTGCCCGACGCTCTTGCGCACGAACTAAGCCCGCGCAATCGCATGATCTACGACTCGAAAAATTATCTTTTCTATTACCGGCTCACTCCCGATTGCCGCATGCTGTTCGGCGGCCGGGCCGCATTTTTCCCAGAGACTGGCGACACCATCCGCCGCAGCGCGGAAATTTTGCGCCGCGGCATGATCGGTGTTTATCCCCAACTTCGTAACGCCAAGATCGAATACGTGTGGGGCGGCACACTCGACTTCGCGTTTGACATCATGCCCCACGCCGGCAAGATGGATGGGATCTATTACGCTCTGGGCTACGCCGGCCACGGTGTCGCCATGGCCAGCTGGCAGGGACAAAAAATCGCGGAACTGATAGCAGGCGAGAGACCGGAAAATCCTTTTATCGGAACTCCCTTCCCCGGCGCGCCGCTCGGCCTCTACAACGGCAATCCCTGGTTTCTGCCTTTTGCTGGTATCTACTACAAATTCCTGGATTGGATAAGCTGACCGCCTCACGTTAAAAGAGAAGTTCGGGACAGTTAAGCTCAACCGGCGGCAGAAGATCCAGGCCATAGGCTAAAATCAAAAAAAATCTGGATCACGATTTTTCGGGTAAGCGCTATGGCATGGATAAGAACTGTTCCGCTCAGTGAGGCTAACCAGCAATTGCAGCAGGCCATGGAGGCCCAGAAGTCACTCTATCCCAAAGAATACGCAACCCCGGTTCATCCCACCGAGGGTGGCGGCGCGCAAATTGTCGAGTCTCACAGCCTGATTCCCGACGCGCTCTTTCATGCCTTCGCTACTTTCGGGGTGTTGATGTCCCCCAACCTTCCGCTTTCACGCCGCCAGCACGAGATGATCACCACCGTGGTCTCGGTCACCAATCGGTGTGTGTATTGAATTGAATCTCACGCAGAGTTTCTGCGTCGCGTCACCCTCGATCCTAAACTTGTCGAAGCGCTGGAGCGCGACCACACAACAGCCTCCATCGAACCGCGCGATCGCATCATGCTCGATTTCGTGGTGCAGCTCACAAAAGACGCGACCAAAATTCAGAGAGACGATCATGACAAGTTGCGCGCTGCCGGCTTTGATGACAAAGCCATTCTGCAGATCACGCTTATCGCTTCCTGGTTCAACTACATCAATCGCGTTGCCGACGCGCTGGGAGTCGGACGCGAATAGCCGGGAGGGCACCGCTTGAATTTACGGGAAGGCACGGCTTGGGGCGTGCCGCCCATCAATCGGCGTACGCCTGACCAATGATTCGAATTCCTGGGTCTAGCGGTCCTCGCACTTGCACTGGTTCAGCAACCCACTCCCACAAGCGCCTGCCCTTTGCATCATTCAACCGCCGCGCCTCGGAATAGTCGACTAGGCGGTTAAGCACCGTTGCCACCGACGCAATCGGATCCTTGTGACGTTCCAAAGTTTCCGGAAACCTGCTCTTCAGCAGAACACAAATCTGGCGGGTGCTGAGCGGAGCACCCGATTCCATCAGTACCGTCCTGCATGCGCGCGTGAACCCCGGCTGGCGACTGGAAGGCTTACGATCCAGTATCAGCAGCAAGTCATCGTTCAACACGCAGTCCCCGAACATAGCCGCCAGGCCGGCCAGAGTTTGCTTGATAGTTCCAATCCGTTTCATGAGTTCCGCTCTGCGCTCCAGCAGTTCATACAACTCTCTTTCGGCTGAACGGATGACCTCATGCACGTGCGGATCTGGTCTCGATGTGACGGCCGCTTCAACGCTCATCTGTTTTCTCCCCTGGCTTACGGGCCCTCAACGGTGGCCTGTTGCGCGTTGCGTTTCTTGGCTAGCAGCTGGGCCGGTTTGCCCGGATAGAGCTCGTATCCGTAGGGATTGTTTTCCTGCCAGATGCGCGCCAGTACATGCCGGCCACCTTCAGTCTTGAATTCGAGTTTCGCCGAGGTTGGACTCTCCGCCGCCAACACCGAGCCCGCCAGTATGTTCGCCAACGATCGCCCGTTGGTATCGCGCAGACGAAGCATGTTTGGCTCAGTGCGTACCAGCGAATAAGCGCCGGCAGGAAACTCCCGTCCATTTACTTCAAAGCTGAAAGGAACCTTCACCTTCATAATTTGAGGTGCGTACTGCGCGCTGGCCAAACCAGCGAGCAACAAAACACCCAGAAACACTGCTGTCACACTTTGCTTCAACTTCATACTTCCCCCTTTTCATACAACCGGATCGGTGATGACGCCGGTTCACAACTAAACTGCCGCGAACATTTCCGAGCCACAATCCACTTCTTGCCGTCAAATCATTCATGCGGCCCTGTGACATTGGACGGAATTATCTGGAATGAGGATTATTGTTTGTTTTCATCTCAATCATGAATTCAGCTCATGCACCAAAATGGAGGCATGTGGAAATGTGAATGGGGCGCGGGCGCCATCGCCCGCGAACTCGCTTCTTAGCGCTTTAACCCAGGGACAGCCGTCCTCGACTGTCCGGTGGAACGAGGTTCCGCTGTCTAAAACGCCGAAAGCGTGCCCGCAACGCCCGCTGTGTGTTCGGCGGCAGTTTTAATTCGGAAGATCAATCGTCTCACTTCGCCAGGAACGGCCTGCTCGAGGGTTCTAAAAAAAAAGCCAGTCCGCTCGCTTGCAACAAAACAGCGCATACACACGCCCCGCAAACCGCCTTGATATGAATAATATTTTCTGAACCGTTCGCCGTAGTTTTCCGTCAAAACACCTATCGCCGTTTCCACCCTCAAGCAGCCTGTTATTGATGAGGGCAATTGTTTGTCTTGAATTAAACGATGAATTACTCTCATGTGAGTGCGGATACCTTTTGCTCTCACCGGCCGCAACATGGACGCGAAGCTCGAAATTCGTCACCTCAAGTTGTTAGCGGCGGTCGCCGAGGAAGGCAGCGTGACCAAAGCCGGCATGCGACTGCATCTCACCCAGTCGGCGCTGAGTCACCAGCTGCGCGACGCAGAAGAACGTGTCGGCAGCCCGCTTTTTCTGCGGATCGGCAAGAGGATGACCTTGACTCCCAGTGGGGAGCAGTTGCTGGTCTGCGCACGTCGCATCCTGGAAGACCTTGCGAGTACTGAATCACAGATTCGCGCGCTGAACGGCGGCGCACGGGGCGTGATCCGTGTTAGCACCGAATGCTACACCTGCTATCACTGGCTGCCGCCCGTGCTGCGCAAGTTTCACGCCAAGTTCCCCAAAGTTGAAGTGGCTATCGATGCCGACGCCACCGCCGATCCCGCCGCCGCGCTTCTGGAAGGCCGCCTCGATGTAGCCGTTATGAGTTGCCTGCCGCGCAACAAGAGCCTCAAAGGCACTCCCATGTTTGAAGACGAGCTCGTTCTGGTGATGTCCAGCGATCACCCGCTGGCGCGCGTAGGAGAAATTCGGCCGCGTGACCTGGCCAACGAAACGGTGCTGATTTATCCTCCGCGACATGAGAGCGTTTTGCTCAACAAAATCCTCGCTCCGGCGGGTGTAGAACCTGCCCGCGTCATCGAAGTGCCGCTGACCGAAGTTATCATCGAACTCGCCGCAGCGGGAACCGGCATTGGAATGCTCGCGCATTGGGCAGTAGCTCCGCACGTTGAACGAGGTCGGGTTGCCGTTCAGCGCATCGGCGCAGGCGTGAGACGGCAGTGGCATGCTGTGACTCTGCGTAACCAGTCCAACTCTCGATTTGTGCCGGAATTCATCACTCTGCTTTCCGCTTTCTGCCCCAAGCAGGCCAAGCGCATTCCTGCTTAAGCACCGATGCTGCTCGAATTGGCGCTCCGCGTTATAACATTCCTCGATGGAGCGCAGGTCAGTCGCGGACTACCTCGAACATTTTCTGCGGCATGAAAGTGACTGTGCCTATGTGCAGCGTCGCGGCTATCGCAGTGAACGCTGGAGCTATCGCAAAGTTGCCGAAACCTCCTTTCAATTTGCACGTGAGTTAGAAGCGCGTGGAATAAGTAAGGGCGAACGTGTTCTCATCTGGGGACCGAACTGTGCCGAGTGGGTCGCAGCATTTTTCGGATGCGCGTTACGCGGCGTTGTTGTCGTTCCGATGGATCGCACCGCATCGCCGGATTTCGCGTTGCGTGTAGCACAACAGGTTTCCGCCAAACTGGTTCTGTGTTCGAGCGAACACAGCGTGCTGTTTCCCAAAGTACGAACGCTTCGTGCATCCCATTCGCTTTCTGAATCTCTTACCGCTCAGTCACGTATTCGGCCAATTTCTTGGAATCTATCTGCCGCAACTGCTGGGCGGCACCGTGGTTTTTCAGGACACGCTCAAACCCGCCGAGGTCATCGGCGCCATTCGCCGCGAGCGCATATCTGTGCTGGTGGCAGTGCCGCGCATGTTGCAATCGCTGAAGGAAACAATCGCCGGCGGCGAAGAAGAACGCGGCACCCCATCGCAGTTCCGCACCCGCTTCGAATCCGCCTCAGGTAAACATTTTCTTCGCCGCTGGTGGACCTTCCGTCGCATCCATCGCCAGTTCGGCTGGAAGTTCTGGGCCTTCATCTCGGGTGGCGCCGCACTCGATGCCTCCACCGAAGAATTCTGGCGACGCTTGGGCTACGCCGTCATTCAGGGCTACGGACTTACCGAGACAACGTCACTGATCAGCCTCAATCATCCCTTTCGCACCGGCAAAGGTTCGATCGGCAAGGTTCTAAACGGGCGCGAAGTCAAGCTCGCGGAAGATGGCGAAATTCTGGTGCGTGGCAGCGGCGTGACATCAGGCTATTGGAGCGGCACTGATTTGAAGCCAGCGACCGATGATGAAGGCTGGTATCGCACCGGCGATGTTGGTGAACTTGACGCGCAGGGCAATTTGTACTTCAAAGGCCGCAAGAAAGATGTGATCGTCACTGCCGCCGGCATGAACGTTTATCCCGAAGACCTGGAAGCAGCCTTACGCCGCCAGCCTGAAGTGCAGGATTGCGTGGTGATCGGACTTCCGCGCAACGGCAACTCCGAAGCATGCGCAGTGCTGATACTTCGTGACCGCGAAGATGCGCAAGCCGTCGTGAGCCGCGCCAACCTTTCGCTGGCCGAATACCAGCGCATGCAGCACTGGTTCGTCTGGCCTGATAAAGATTTTCCAAGAACCTCTACTCAAAAACCGCGCACAAACGAAATTCGCCAGGCGGTTCTATCACATAGCTCGGGTGGCCCACTCAACGCGGGGGGTGGCCCACTCAACGCGGTTTTGGTTGAGTGCGGAATTTCAAAACACATATCGAATTTTTCGGTTCCCAACGCGCATCTCAACCTCGACTTTGACCTCAATCTCAGTTCTCTCGATCGCGTGGAACTCCTCAGCGCACTCGAAGAGCGCTATCAGATCGACTTGAGCGAAACCCGATTCGCCGCTGTGAAAACCGTCGGCGATCTTCAAAACATCCTGCAAAGCAAGATTCCGGCTCGGGTCGTGTATCACTACCCGGCATGGGTACTGCGCTGGCCGTCCACCTGGATTCGACTGCTGGTCCACTACGTTCTGCTGCGGCCTTCAGTGTTTTTGCTGGGCTGGCCACGCGTGATCGGGCGCGAACATCTGCAGGAAATTCGCGGGCCATTTCTGGTTGTCTGCAATCACCTGGACGACGTTGACGTTGGCTTCGTGCACACCGCGTTGCCGGCGCACATCCGCCACAAGCTCGCAACCGCCACTGGAGGCGAAGCGTTGGAAATTCTTCGTACTCCACCTCTCGATCGCAACCCGATCGCCAAAATTTACGACCGCATCAAGTGGGCGCTAGGTGTTTCTCTGCTGAATCTGTTTCCTCTGCCCCGCGAAGCCGGCTTCCGCCAGAGCTTTGCCTACGCAGGCCAATGCATCGACCGCGGTTACAGCGTGCTGATTTTTCCTGAAGGCCGCCACACCACGACCGGCAAAATAAATCCGTTCCGCTCCGGTATCGGCCTGCTCGTCAAGAATCTGCTCGTGCCCGTCATCCCTATGCGAATCGACGGCTTGTTCGAACTGAAACAGGCCGGCAGAAAGTTCGCGCGACCGTATCAGATCACGGTCCGCATCGGTAAGCCGGTACAGTTCCCGCCCGAGAGTGATCCCGAATCGATCGCCCGCGAGCTGCAGAAGACAGTCGAAAAGCTGTAATCATCGCCACGCTCCCAGGATCAATCCCATCAATGTGAATGCCACGGTCATGTAGCCGCCGTTGATCGCGATGTATTTCCACGAGCGCCGCTCAAATAGCGCGATGGTCGCGATTCCCAAAGCTACCCATCCGAAGCCGGCGAGAAATCCCGCAGTCGCACCCCACGCGGCGGTGGTCTTCGCATCCGCCAGAAATGCCGCCAGGTTCGCCGACATCAGCAGCGCAAAAATAAACGCGAAACCGAAAATCTTGCCCATGTTTCCGCCCAGATTCTGCTGCGTAAATCCGTTCGCGCTCATCCATGCACGCCCGAACAGAACGGGCGAGTACCATAGGCCGCCGATCAGGAAGGTCGAGACTGCAGCAGTGAGTACCGCAAACCAATTCAAGTGTGGCATCACAATCCTCCAAAGGAATTTGCAACCAGCAGCAGGATCGCCCACTTAGAAAAATCTGTATTGTAGAAAATTTCCTTCAGTCGAGAGCCACGTAGAGTGGAAAGTCTGTTCGGCCCCGCAAGTAGGCTGCCGGCGTGAGCCCCGCCAGCTCCCGGAACTCATGGATCAGGTGCGCCTGGTCATAATAACCGCAGTCCACCGCCAGGTCCGCCCAGCCCGGCACTGATTTTGCTTCATTGATGTCAGCCAGCGCTCTCTGAAAGCGGAAAATGCGCGACGCCAGTTTCGGCGTAACTCCTACGCGGCAATCGAAGCGGGTTAGCATCTGCTTGTGCGACAAGCCGAGCTTCGAGGCCAGCTCGCGCAACGGCACCACCGGCCATGAGCGCAACATCTCAAGCGCAATCGACACCGTGCGGTCCGGCTGCAAACGCGCTTGCGCTTTTGCCACCAGATAAGTTTCCAGCAAATTGAATTTCTCGTCCGGCGTCGCCGCTTCCAGCAGCTGTTCGCGCAGCGCCAGAATTTCTCTCTTCCAGATCAGGTCCAGCTCCACTACATTGCCTGACAACTCAGAAAGCGGAAACCCGAAGAACGGCGCCGCCCCACCGGTGCGGAAGTGCGCCCCCATCATTGACGAGCCTGGCTGCACTCCCAGCACGATGAACTGCGGTTGCAGCCCGCTGATCCAGCAACGGTTGTAAGTTGTGTATCGGTCCAGGTCGCGGTTGTCATACAGCCGCTTCGGCCCTTCGCTCAGATCGATGATCAGCTCCATGCTCGCATCCGGCAGCAGCTTCTCTTTAGTGTGATCGACGTCGAGGTCCTGATAGAACCACAGGAACTCAATGAAAGGCGTCAGCACTGGTTGCGGAACGCGGGTGCGAAAGATCATCCGGTGCAGAGTTTACAAGGCCAGGGTGCATCCGGCAACGCTGTGGAACATTCCCCATTCAAGCCCGATTTTGGCTTGAGTGGGCCACTTGTCGGCAAATGGACACCGCGGTTAGCAGTTTGAATTCATCTTCGTGCTGTTCCAGATTCAGAACAAAAAGAACTTCTTCGCTGTCCCAACGCGAAGTTGCGCTATTTTCGAAAGACATAAGTCCCATAAGTCTGTGGGGCGGTGGTGCAAGGAGCACGGCGTAGTCGGTCTCCGAGGTTGCGCAGATGCAGGTTCGAATCCTGCCCGTTCCACCATCAACTTTCGGCTTTCACGCCCGGGATATTGGGGAGTCTGGCCGCTTTGGTGAAAACGGGTTAGTCCCCGAGGCATGGGGACAATGTAGGTTGGCAGTTACGTTATGTCTGTGATCGGTGAACATTCCCCACTCAAGCCAAAACCGGGCTTGAGTGGGCCACCGTCCAGCGGTTTCTTGTCCGCCTTACTGTATCAATCCGCCGTTGCCGTTCGGCTCCTGTTCCGGAGGAATTACGACAGCTGCCGCCACGCGGTCTCCGGGTTCCAGGTTCAGCAGGCGCACGCCCTGCGCTGAGCGTCCGGACTCGCGGATGGTCTTCGAATCCATGCGGATGATCTTGCCGTACTGGCTGATCAGCATGACCTCGGAGCCCTCCATCACCTGCGCAATGCCGACAACTTTGCCGTTGCGCTCGGTGGTCTTTACGTTGATCACGCCCGAGCCCCCGCGACCCTGCAGGCGGTATTCGTCCGCCGGCGTTCGCTTGCCGTAGCCGTTTTCGGTCACGGACAAGATCAGCGATCCCCTGACCGGCAGCGCCACGTCGGTTGCGGTGGCCTCGGGAACGCCGGCCTCAGCCTTGATTTTGGCAACTTCGGCTTCGGCTTTCTTGGGGTCCTTGGGAGTGGTTGCCATGCCCACGATGTAGTCGCCTTTATCCATGCGCATGCCCCAGACGCCGTAGGCCTGGCGGCCCATAGGCCGGACGTTTTCCTCGTCGAAGCGGATGGCCTGGCCTTCGTGGGTGGCGAGAAAGATGATCTGCTGGCCGTCAGTGACGGTGGCGGCGACCAGTTCGTCGCCTTGCTCGATGCTGATGGCGTAGATGCCGATGGAGCGCACGTGCTGAAACTCCTTCAGCTCTGACTTCTTCACCAGGCCGTTGCGGGTGGCGAAGAAAATGTGTTTGCCTTCTTCTTCGAGATTGCGGACGGCCAGCATGGTGCGGACGGTTTCGCCCGGCTGCAGGCCAACCAGGTTGCCGATGTGCTTGCCTTTGCCGGCGGCGCTGACGTCGGGAATTTCATAGACCTTCAGCCAGTAAACCCGGCCGGTGTTGGTGAAGATGAGAATGTAGGCGTGCGTGGAGGCGATGAAAAGATGCTCGACGAAATCTTCGTCGCGGGTGCGCATTCCGGTGCGCCCGGTGCCTCCGCGACGCTGCATGCGGTAAGTGGAGATCGGGGTGCGCTTCAGGTAGCCGGAGTGGCTGACCGTGACCGCGACCTGTTCGTCGGCGATGAGGTCCTCGAGATGAATTTCGGCCGCTTCGTCTTCGATGACGGTGCGGCGGGCGTCACCGTAGAGCTTCTTTACTTCTTCCAGCTCTTTGATGATGACGGCGCGCAGCTTTTTCTCAGAGCCGAGAATCGATTCGTACTCGGAGATGTTCTCGCGGACCTGCTTCAATTCGTTCGAAATTTCGTCGATGGAAAGCTTGGTCAAGCGATGCAGTTGCAGTTCGAGAATGGCATCGGCCTGAATTGAGGTGAACGGCTTCTCCGGACTGAGCTTGGGAGCACGCCCCGTAGTATTGATGTCAATCTTCTTGCCGCCGAAATAGGCGACCAGGTTCTCGCGGGCGTCGCCGCGGTTGGCGCTGCCGCGAATGATGGCGATGACGTTATCCAGATGATCGAGTGCGGTGAGATAGCCGTCGAGGATGTGCTCGCGGTCTTTCGCCTTCTGCAACAGATACGCGGTACGGCGGCGGACGACTTCCACGCGGTGATCGATGAAATGCTTGATCGCCTGGATCAGGCCCATTTCCTTGGGCTGCCCGCCGACAACCGCTAACAAAATCATGGAAAAGCTCTCTTGCATGGCGGTGTGCTTGAAGAGCTGGTTCAGAATGATTTGCGGTTCGGCGCCGCGTTTGAGCTCGATAACGATGCGCATGCCGTCGCGGTCAGACTCGTCGCGGATATCGGAAATATTTTCGATGTCTTTGTTATTCACTAACTGCGCAATGCGCTCGATCAGCCTGGCCTTGTTCACCTGATACGGTATCTCTGTAACAACGATGGCTTGGCGGTCTTTGGTTTGGTTTTCGATCGCCGCCTTGGCGCGCATCATGAAGCGGCCACGACCGGTGCGATAGGCTTCGAAAATTCCGCTGCGGCCGTGGATGATGCCGGCGGTGGGGAAATCCGGGCCCTGAACGAATTTCAAAATTTCCGGGAGTTGCGCGTTGGGATTGTTGACCAGGGTGATGGTGGCGTCGACGATCTCGGTGATGTTGTGCGGCGGAATCTTGGTGGCCATGCCCACAGCAATTCCGTCGGATCCGTTGACCAGCAAATTCGGGATACGCGCCGGCAGGACGGTCGGTTCGAACTCGGTGTCGTCGTAATTCGGATTGAAATCGACGGTGTCTTTGTCGAGATCTTCGAGCAGCGCGGTGGCAACACGTTCAAGCTTGGCTTCGGTATAACGATCGGCCGCCGGCGGGTCGCCATCGACTGATCCAAAATTTCCCTGACCGAAGATCAGCGGATAGCGCATGCTCCAGGGCTGCGCCAGACGAACTAAAGCGTCATACACGGCAAGGTTTCCGTGCGGATGGTACTTACCCATGACGTCGCCGACGATCCTGGCGCACTTACGGGTGGCGCGATTCGGCTGCAGCCCCATCTGCTGCATGGTGTAGAGAATGCGGCGATGCACCGGCTTCAGTCCGTCGCGGACGTCGGGAAGCGCGCGGCCGATGATCACGCTCATCGAATAGTCGAGGTACGACCGGCGCATTTCTTCTTCGATATTGACGGGTTGAATGTTCGCGGCGCCGGGAATGCCGGTGCCGTCTCCGCCGGGCGGAGGAGTTAGAGGAAGCTCTGGATTTTGATCGTCAGCCATATTGGTTCAGTGTTTCAGTTGTTGAGCCGCGATTCTTGCGTAAGTGGTTGTAATTTCAGGAGCTTAATCGCCGCCGGAATACCAGTTATTATAACATGCGAGAGCACGTTTTCGGGGGTGAGAGAGTTACTCTTCTTGTCATATCTGCACTCGTCTTCACTCGTCCTCTTTCGTCTTCTTTTGTGTTATCTCGCCAGGGGCGGGGAAAATTTCGCATCTGCAAGCGCTGAAACAAATCATGTGAATGCAGGAGGCATGGATGCTCACATACGAGTCACGCCGAAGCGCCATATTGCTGGTGGTGTTCCCATCCATCTGCTGAACTGGTGCGACGAGGGGGCGCTGGTCCGCTGGGGGAGCAGGCCAGTGAAGAACTGCCTGAGTGGGTTGAGGCACATCAAAAGGTTGAAGAAAGAAGGCAGACGATCGAAGGCGCGACATCCTTCTCCGGCTCACGAGCAATACACCATACCGGAACCACGAAAGGCTGCCTGATAAGACGCACGCTCAATGGAGGGATCTTTGTACGAAGTAATTCTCAAGCGCTTTGAAGCTCCGGATGAAATCAGGAAGTTTGACAAGGGCAAGTTCGAGGTTGTGCACCTCGCTGGAATGACGATCGGCCGCGCAACGTATGAACCGGGCTGGAAGTGGTCGCTGCACGTGGGCAAAGGAGCAAAAAGCTGTATGGTCGAGCACATTGGCATGGTAGTCTCCGGCCGGGCGACGGCGGCCATGGATGATGGCCGCGTGATTGAGATGAAAGCCGGTGATGTGTTCTACATCGCTCCTGGGCACGACAGCTGGGTAGTGGGCGATGAGCCCTATGTATCTCTGCACCTGATTGGGGCAGGGGAGTATGCGCAGCACAAATAGCGGATAAGCAGTTGGTCTAAGGCCCGATTTCAGAATGCGCTTCGAAGAGGGATCTATGAAGGCGATGCAGGTAAACAAGGCGGATCAGGGACCAGTGCTTATCCTGGCCGAGTTACCCAAACCGAAAGCCGGCCCAGGCGAGGTAGTGGTTCATATTCATGCCGCTGGTGTCACTCCGACGGAATTGCTTTGGTATCCCACAACACATACGAAATCAGGACAAACTCGCATGCGCGCCGTGCCAGGGCACGAATTTTCGGGAGTGATCTCTGAGATCGGCAAAGATGTGCCGGGCTTCGAGGTTAACGACGAGGTCTATGGCATGAACGACTGGTTCTCTGATGGGGCGACTGCGGAGTTCTGTATTACGCTTCCGCACAGTATTGCCCGGAAGCCGACAAGCCTGACTCACGAGCTTGCGGCCACCGTGCCGATCGGAGCTTTGACCGCATGGCAAGGGCTGTTCGATCGCGCACAGCTGCAGTCTGGCGAACGCGTGCTGATTCACGGAGGCGCGGGCGCAGTTGGACTGTACGCTGTGCAATTAGCTCACCGCCACAAGGCCCATGTGATTGCTACTGCTTCCGCACGCAATGCAGACTTCGTTAGAAAGCTTGGGGCGGAGGAAGTAATTGATTACCAGACATCTCGGTTTGAAGACCAGGTCGGGAAGGTCGATGTGGTATTCGATGGAGTTGGCGGTGAGACCCTCAATCGATCATGGACGGTGTTAAATCGGGGTGGCCGCCTGGTAACTATCGCCGCCGACTGCGAAGGCACAACCGACCCGCGTGTGAAAGGTGCTTTCTTCATCGTCGACCCGAATCAAAAACAGCTAGTTGAAATTGCTAAGCAACTTGATGCTGGAGATCTTAGAGCATTCGCCAAAGCCAGCATTCCTCTGAACGAGGCACCGGCCGCGTACAGTGGAGCAGTCAGCGAGAAAAGAGGATATGGCAAGATCGTTATCGCTGTTGCAGCTTAACCCTTGCTTCCATTGCTTCCATCCAATTGTCGTCCGCATATGTCTGAAGCGCTTGAGCTCAGCTTCTCCCGTCGGCTTCGAGCGCTTCCCTGCCCAAAGGCTTTGGCAGTCGGATAGCATCTCCCAGGTCTCGCAAAGGCGGCGCGCACGGGGGCACTCCGAAGCTTCCGAGGCCGCGGTTAACTTTAAATACGCCTTCTCAAGTTCTGAAGAATCTCGGCAGTCACATCATCAAAACGAAAACAACGGGTCTCAATGTCGGCTAATTTGTAGAAGAGCCTTTAGTGGATTTAAAAGCATAGTGAACGCGATAACTACACATAACCTCAAACTGGCCAATAGGGCTGTGATCTGGTTCGTTTGTATTCTCGAGTTCCCAATCGCCTGTGTTTTCGAACCTCAGCAGGTGGACAAGGTAACGGTTACAGGTGTTTTTGCATAACGCCACAAAGAAGCAGCCGAGGAAGAGCATAGCCGTTGCGCAGATAGCAGTCAGGATCGCGATGGCAGCCATTCCAATCTCCAGGGATGAATACTTCTCCGAACGAGAACCTTCCCGGCGATTGCAAATGATCAGCCGTAAAGAGCGAATAAAAAGACCGTAAAAAAGCTATAAAACCCGGAGCAGAGAGGGCCTCACGGTAACAGATAAACTTGCAGACGAATTACTCACCCGGTTCGAAACGATATCCAATCCAGGGATCGGTCATGATGTATCGAGGGTTTCGCTCATTCGGTTCTAATTTTTTTCTTAGATGTCCGATGAAGACACGCAGATAGGCTGGCTGTTCAATACTGTTCTCACCCCAGACCGCAGAAAGCAGCGCACGGTGAGTCATGACCTTGCCCGGGTGCCGAGCTAAATACAAAAGCAGGTCAAATTCTTTCGGGGTCAGGCGAACTTCCCTTTCCTTGACGCAGACAGTTCGCGCTTGCAGATCAATCCGGAAATCGCCGATTGCAATCGAGTCGGGAGCCGGGTCTTGCGCGGTGGAGACGCGGCGAAGTGCTGCGCGCATCCGGGCGAGCAATTCGTCCATACTGAAGGGCTTCATCACGTAATCATCTGCCCCAGCATCGAGTGCTTCCACCTTGATCTGATCCTCGCCCTTTACGGATAGAACGATGATTGGCACGTGCGACTTCGCCCGGATTGTTTTGCACAACTCCAGACCATCCATGTTGGGCATGCGCAGATCAGTTATAACAATGTCGGGCGACCACTCCTGCATGATGTGAAGTGCCTCGTCGCCATCGGTTGCAGTACGGATTGCATACCCGCGACTGGATAATGCAGTTTTGAGCACCCGTGTGATCTGCCGCTCGTCATCTACGACGAGAATGTTTCGTTTCGCCATGCCATTGGCCATGAGAGCCTCGGTTGATCAGCGCTTCTCGAATCGTGATACTCACCCATGTGGCGCCCGGTGGGGTTGGGCTTTCTTCAGGTGCTTCATTAGCCTGGCAATTATCTTAGCGTGTTGCGGGTTGCCAAGCTCATTTTGCAGTTCCTCGAGTGCGAAGTGAACTACATCATGATGATGAAGCTCCTCAGGTGCAATCTCACCACTTAGCTGGAGCCAAATCCCGTGAAGTAGATCAACTTCTTTCGGCGTGAGGTGCGGCGCGTGAGGTCCGAGATAAAAGACATGCTCCTGACCACCTGGAAAATAAATCTGTAAAGATAGTTGCGGTTTAGGATCGCCAAGACGCTCCCACGACAGCCCGGCAATGCGAGCCTCCTCGATGACAGACCTGTTGGGTGAAAGTCCAAGGACAACAGTGGAGGACCGGAGGCTTTGACCGGCGCGCAAAATCGCATCCCATTTTTCTGTGGCTGCTGCCACCGCCAGATGGACCGTCTTCCCCTTCTTTTCCGCTAGCGCCAGCGCTCGTGTAAAGAGCTCCTGCTCTTCTCGACTGAACAGCTGTTCCGGTGCCAATTCGTACTCCCCTGAGCCGGCGCGGGTGATAAACCGAAGATGGAGCACGACTATGTCTTGCGCACGAGTATCCACACGGTCGAGAACTGAGTTTAAGTTGTAGAGTGTGTTGTAGTTGCGCACCATGACCAGAACGTTGCCAGGTCGCACACCCACGGTGTCAGGTGTGAGATCCTCTCCAGTCTCCAAATTGAATTGATCAAGTGAGGTATGGTCCGTGGCGTGCCTTCGGGTTATTTGTTCGGAGATGGTAAAGACGGCAAAGAAAACAATGGTGAACGCAACTCCAGAAAAAGTTGCGACTTGCTTGGTGAACAAGTTAATCAGACATAAACCGAATAACACCACGGTTATGAACGCGAGGCCCAGAGGAACCTCTTTGCTGCGGAACTTCAAGTTCAAAGGGACGCGAAATTCACGCGCGCCGGGCTGCTTATATCGAAGCACCAGCACCGCTAAGGCCTTTAGAGCGAAACTCCACATCACGCCGAATGCGTAAGCTTCACCGAGGACAAAGATGTTGCCGCGGCTGAGAAGAATCGTAAAGAGCTGAAGACCAACCACCAGGTTGAGGAGGCGGTTGGAAGTCCCGAATCGCCGATGGGGGTGACGAAACCAGTGGGGAAGAATTCCGTCCTCGGAAACCCTGTTCAAAACCCCATTCGAGCCCACGATAGCCGTGTTCACCGCCCCGGCCAGCATCAGAATCCCTACGACCACGACAAAAGATCGGAAGAGCAGTCGGAGTGGCAAGGGCCCGGCAAGATACATCGCGAGTCCGCCGATGGGATTGTCGAAAAAGTTGACTCGCACCGCATCGGGGATAATCATCACTGCGAAGAATGCCACCCCCGCAGTGAAAATAAGACTGTAAGCAAAAATGATGAATCCGGCTTTCTCAAGGTTGCGGAGCTTCGGGTGTTCAATTTCCCGGTACACTTGAGCCATGGTTTCTTCGCCACTCATCGCAAGCACAGAGTGACCTAAGCCAATGAAGATGCCGACCAAGCCGACCGTGTATGGGAGGGAGGTGTGACGCAACCAGCCGAGCGCGTCGTTTGAATAGACGAGGTTCGAAAGCCGCGGCCAGGGCGGAAGATGCGCTCCCCGTACCCAGAGCGTGTAGGAGCACCAGACGAGCATCAACACTACCATGAGCGTGGTCACATACATGATGCGCAACGCTTTTTCGCTCGACTCGGGGATTCCTTTGATGTTCTCCCGCCAGAAGTAGATTGTTACGAACACTGCAAAAGCTGCGGCAGTTGCATTCGTGGGCAGGACGAAATGTGCGTGAGCGTGCTCCAACAGTTCGTTCAAAAGACCTGTGAGATAAAGTCCTGCTGACACACCGCTGATCGGTCCGGTCAGGATGTAATCAAACATCAGGGCGGAGACTGAGAACTTTGCCAGGGTCGCGCCCATTGCTTCTTTTACTACCCGGTACACGCCCCCTCGGACAAACATGCTGGAGCTCTCGATATAAACCGAACGAACGGCGCAGGAAAGCAACATGATTGCAAGCACAAACCATGGGGCGGTTTTCCCTACAAAGTGCTCAGCTATTGCGCCCGCATAAAAAGCAGAGGAGCCCATGTCGTTGAGAACGACCGCTGCGGCACGCCAGAACGAGATAAATGCGAGCATCGCCGTAGAGGCGATCAGCACGCGATGGGCGCTAATGTTTTCTGACAAGCGGGATTTCTGGTGAGCCGTTTGCAATTGATTTACCTGGGTGATCGAGCCTTAGTTTCGCGAGCAGGACTCATAGATAGAACATAGAGGACGACGCATAAAGAATTCGTAAAAAGAAGGGGGTGTTCAGTAGATTTAAGGTCAAAAGTTCGCTAGTCAGCGTTCGCTTCAGGTGCGCACGGCACGGTGAAGCGTACGGACGTGCCGAAGCCGTGCCTGCCCGCATCCATCCGGATGCGGCCTCCGTGTGCTTCTACTACCCCGCGGGCAATCGAGAGTCCCAGCCCGAATCCTTGTTTCTCTCCCTGCCTGGCGCCCCGGTAGAACTTCTCGAACACTCGTTCCCGAACCGAGGCCGGCAGCGTAATGCCTTCGTTCGCAATCGCGATTTCAACCTGGTTGCCAGAAACCTGGTAAGCATTGATATAAATCTCTGAATCAGGCACCGAGTACTTCTCAGCATTCACCAGCAGTTCGTAGATCACGCCCGAGATGGATGCGCCATCCACAACAAGGGGCGGAAGCTTGTCCTCAATATTGAGTGTGATGGTTCGCTGCCGCAAGGGGGTAGCGGCTCGGTCTACGGCAATGTTAATTATGTCTTGGGCAGGCATTTCACTGCGGCGGAGCAGGAGTTGCCCGCCTTCCAATTGTGCCAGCGTCATCATCTCTTCAACGAAGTGGTTGAGGCGATCGGATTCTTCATTGATGACGTCCAGCAATTCCATCCGCCCTTCGGCAGAAAGCGAATCTGCGCTGCCATCATTCCCTGTGCCTGCCAGAAGTGCAGTTACAGACGCCTTAATGGACGTGAGCGGGGTTCGCAAGTCATGCGTGACAGCATCGAGCAGCGCAGTCTTCAATTGCTCGCTGCGGCGGAAGGTTTCAGCCTCGCTCGCCTTTTCAAATGCGTCGGTCAACTGTTTATAAAGGCGCTCAATCTCAATTCTGCGTGCCTCTGCCTCCTCGGCCCTGTTCCGCGCTCGCGAAGAAAGCTGCCCGACCGCGACCGCCGTGGCCAGGAATACCGAGAACGCGATCCAGTTCTGTGGGTCTGCGATAGTAAAGGTGCGAATAGGGGGGATGAAGAAATAATTGAAACAGAACACGCTGAGGAGTGCGGCCACCAGCGCCGGGCCGCTGCCCCATCCAATGGCCGAGATGGTTACAGCCAAGACCAGCGCCAATGCCGTGGTGGTTAGATTGGCACGCGGCTGCGCCCATACCAGGCAACCCACGGTGGTTGCGGTCAGCACCGCTGCCCCTGAGTATTGCTTTAGCCGCTTGTGAACCATATCCATATGCTGGATTTTACGGCTTTAGCAAGGAAGTGGAGGTGGGTACAATCTCGCGATTGCCGGCTAGACTCCGTCGCTGTTCGATGGCAAGGACGTTAGTGTCCGCCCACCACTGCTCACCAGCGCGACACAGAATTGATAATTGGTGTCACCTGATCAAACATTGAAAAGAGGATGTTTTCACCGTTCGAGGTTTTCCGCCAGGCAGAAGGGGAAGGAGAAGTCCAAGAAAAGTAAAAACGGCACTCAGACTGAGTGCCGCTTTCCTGGGCTTGGCATGCGCTGGAATCTTATTTGATTTTGAGTCCGTCGCGCCAAGCCATGACTTCGAGTTCGGCACGGACGGCGTCCGCGACTGGAACTACGGATCGCACCTCAAACGTAAAAGCAGGCAGCATCGAACAAAATTTATGGAGCGTCAAAGGGTCGTCGCAATCCACCAGCAAATATCCTCCCCAATCCCCCACGCGTATCACGAAGAAGTCGATTTTAAAATTGGCGGGCGCCTTCCACTGCCCAAAAACCTCGAGGATTCGCGTCTGAGCCTTCTCGTATTCGGCGGGCGAACCCTGTGGACGTTCGTTCCAGCTGATCATGTACTTCATCGAATCCTCCCGTAATCGGGTTGAATAGGCTTTTCTTTACTACGAGGGATGGGGAATTTCTTTTTGGACTTCAAGAGCGGCCTGATTATACATTCATCTTGAAATATTACTGCTGTGCAGGATACGGAAGGCCTTGTGGGTTGGCTGAAGATCGCATTGCCCAGGTCTCGCAAAGACGGCGAGACCTGAGGGCACCCGGCTGATGAGGAGGTTGTGCAGGTAGTTAGTGCGCGCAGGATCCCTCGCTCTGCAAAAAAAGCGCTGCGCTCGGGATGGCGGATTCTTAGTCTGGATCGGTGGAGGGCGGCTACGTACGTGGTATGTGTTTATGCAGAGCGCAGGGTCAGCAGCGTAATCTCTGGCGGAACGCCGAGGCGCACCGGCATTCCGAAAGTTCCAAGGCCGCGGTTGACGTAGAGGTAGGCTTTCTTCGCGGCACTGCTGCCATTGGCGGCGATCTTCATCGGCAGGTCTCTCATCGGCAGATCATAAAGGCCTGCGACAAAGTCGGTGATCAGGCGCGCGGGACTGATGGAGTGATCGACGATTTCAAACTTCACCTGTCCGCCATGAGTATGGCCGGCCAGGCTCAATTCAACACCCAGCTCGGCGGCGCGACGGAATGAATTGGGATTGTGTGAGAGCAGAATATTCGGCATCTCGCGATTTACCAAATGCTCCACGTTTTCAAGCATGGGCCGGCGCGGGCCGCGAACCATGTGATCGCGCTGATAATCGACGCCAATCAGATTGAACTTTCCGCCATTGTGATCGAGTGTCACGTTTTCCTGGCGCAGCAGCTTCATGCCATGGCGCTGAAACAGTATTTCGGCGGTTTTTTCCGCGCCCGCATAAATTTCGTGATTGCCGTTGCATCCCCAGGTGCCAAGGGGCGCGCGCAGCTTACTCAGTTCGGTGACGCAATCTTCGAGCGGATCGTTCTCGCCGCTGATGAAATCTCCGGTTACAACCGCGATGTCTGGATTAAGTTCGTTGGCCATCTCGACGGCGCGCCGCACTTCATCACGCGGCATAAAGTCGCCAATGTGGATATCGCTGAGCTGGGCAATCTTCATGCCATCGAGCTCTTTGGGCAGGCCTTCGATTGGAACTTCAACTTTTTCGACGCGGTAACGCAGGCGTCCGGCGGCGAAACCGTAAGTGGCGGCTGCGAACGGCAAGGCACCGGCCAGATATGCGGTGGCGCGAATGAACGAGCGCCGCGAAGGATCGATGAGGCTGTGGCCAGAAGAAAACAGGTTGGCAAGGCTGGTGGTGCTCCATCCGAGCAGCAGCACGAACTTTACGGCGAAGAATCCGAAAAACGAGGCGATCAACCAGATTCGAGTGGCTGCGATCAGCCACTTACCGCCGAGGATGCGAGAGATCGGATGGCCAAGCATGGGATCGAAAAATCCCAGGACCAGCAAGATAAGGCCGGCAAACCAGCCGACCTGAAGCACGGTCCGCAGGGCGTGGGCGTGAATGGTTGCGATCCAGTGCCAGGCGCCAAGCAGCCAGAAACGCTGCGTGAGATAGACGAGAAGAATAAACGCGAAGAAGACGAGCAGTCGTATGGACATCGAGTCTCAGGTATTTAGATGAGTTCCAAGCAAGTTTGATGCGGAGTCTTTGGTGATCAGGGCGAAGCACCGCGGGCGAGTGCCTCGCCGAGCGGTCGGCAGATTTCGGCAGCCCCTCGGAATGACAGGAGGTTGCGTTCAGGGTCGCACGATCACTTCGTTGGCACTCGAAGGCAAATTGAAATTCAATCCGCGCTGCTGGTTTTGGCGCAGCGTGGCCGGGACATCGAGGTCGGCGATCTGGATCTTCTGGTTCCAGCTGCCGGTTATCCAGTAGTCGGAGCGGGTGAAGATCGTGCCATTCATGATGGTGTAGCTGTTGATTTCCTGCTGGCGTCCATCGCGGAAGACGAGAATCGCGGGAGGCAGTTCTCGCGCCGGGGGAGAATTCTTCGTGACCACATCAGATTTTGCGTTCTCCGCATAATCGACCGGAGAGTTGCTGCCGTTTCTCTCCGCCACTGTCATCCGCACGAAGCGATTTCCCTGCCATTCGATTAATACGGGCTCGGGCCCTGCCGAATACGCCGCGACCAGTAGAACCCGCCGGGGATGGCCGCCCCACGAATCCGCTGCCGGCACCCATTTGAGCGTGCAGTGGAAGAACGCTGAGTCCCGCGAGTATTGCTACCGCAGCAAGGCGCGTCATATCAATCTCCTTTGGGAGGCAAACGGAAATCAATCCCACGCTGGTCGTTTTGCCTGGCGGTTGCATCCAGGTCAAGTTCACTCATCTGAATCTTGCGCTGGCGCCCCGGCGTGAGATCGAAAAGCGTGCTACCAATCACAGCATAGTTCTGCACTTCAACCTGGTGCCCGTCTTTGAACACAAGAATAGTCTGCGGCTGGTCAGCAACCGCCGCCTCGGGTTGTGTCTGGGTCGGTTGATCTTCCGGTTCTCTTGCGGGCACCCGTCGCTCATACGAATTTGAGGACATCTGCGTGCCCGGACCGCGTCGATCAAACACCGTCGGCCCCCCGCGATATTCCTCCGGCGGCTCGGCTTGATCATCCTGCTCGTCCGGCTCTGCGGTCATGTATACAGGTTGGTAAGGCACGTAAACCGGGACCGCAGTTGCTGGAAAGAAATCACGGCGATGGTGGCCATGCCCTCGGAATGGAAATGGGTGCGAGCTGATCGGAAACAGCGGGTTGATGCAGCAAGCGGGCTCATTGAAGAACTGGCCGTGGGGAGCGAAGCCGCGCGGGCCCAGGGACGTAACGCTGGCAGGCACACCTGGCGTGGAATTAAGCTTTCCGCCAAAATTGATTGAAGTAACTGATGCCGGTACGCCGTTGATC
Source organism: Acidobacteriota bacterium (assembly GCA_003224855.1). Classification (GTDB taxonomy): domain Bacteria; phylum Acidobacteriota; class Terriglobia; order Terriglobales; family Acidobacteriaceae; genus Gp1-AA142. The sequence goes on from QHZY01000033.1 coordinate 23,210, forward strand.
TGGGCGTGAGCGGGCAGAATCAATCCCAAAGCGAAAACCGCTACCAGAGCCAGCTTCAGCCGATTCACGCCAGCATGATACTCCGCAGCGACGCGCATGACCACCTCCGCGAACACCTGAACCTTCTATCTATTAGAACGCTTTTGGCCCTGGTTCGTTGCGCCAATCTTTCTGCGGTTTGTAAATTTATTGAAAATAATGGCTTTCGGCCATTCCGAGCCCGCGCAGATTCCAGGCAGCATTGGCCAGGAGCAACGCCCAGATGCACCCGAGGACCAGGGCGCGATGTCTGGTTTCGAGCAGGTCGGCCGCAATGCCGGCGGTAAAGACGAGTAAGAACGGCAGGGCGATTAGATTGAAGCCGAAGCCGGGCAAATGGGGGGTTCCGAGGGCGAAACTGAGCAGCAAGGCTGCGACTGCCAAGGGTGCATTGTTGCCAAAATAATGCGTGCGAGACCACAGGAAGTAGCACAGCAATGCCGCCGGCAATGCCAACACCAGCGCCGGGCTGAGTTCGGATAACCGCGCAATGAACACTTTGTAGGCTAGCGGAGACAAATACGCGCGCCATTGCACGCAGAAGAGGATCGCGTCGCGGTAGACTCGCAGATGAAAAAACGAACAGGCCGCGAGCAATACCGCCGCGATTCCGCAAGCGGCGAGCCAGATCGCAATGGCAGCAGCCCTTCGTTCCCACGCCAGGTAAAGCAGGAAAAAGAGGGCAACCGGCACCAGCAGCACAAGTGAAAATTGACATCCGATTGCAAGAGTGAATGAAAGGCCCAGCAGCAGGATTCGTCGCCAGTTCCAGAGGATGACCTCCCTCGGTGCGTACAAAGTGTGGGCGACAGCTATAGCAGTGAAAACGGCTCCGAATGCTCCCCAGGCAGCGGGCATTTCGGGCTCGGCGAACCACAGGGTGCTGGAACGAAGAATCCCGGGCGAGAAGCAGTAAAGCGCGAGCGCGACGTACCCGCCGGCGTTTCCATAAAGACGGCGGGAAACGTACCAGAGAGAAGCGCCCAGCAACAAACCGAAAACGATCTGAGGAGCCGCAACCGCCCACAGGAACAAAGGTGATTCTGGGTGTAGGCGGAAGAGAGCGACCGGTGCTGACAGCAATAGAAACCAGAGCGGAGAGTGAATGGAATCTGCGGAGATGGGCCCGCCATGCCATTGCATCGCGCCTCGGTTCACGCTGTCGATCAGATAGCCAGTCCCATGTGGCGGCGAAACTTGCAGGTGAGCCGTGAGCCACAGGCATTCCGCAAGGAAAGAGAGCAATAGCAGCCCAGCTACGATTTGAGGTCTTCCTACGCGCTCGCGGATGGAGATTCGTGCCATGACAATGCGGCGAGTTGTTTTACCATGTCGAGAGGCAGTTGCGAAAACCTGTTATGGATACTGAGAAGGAAAGCAGCCGAGCTGAAGACTTAACTGCACCGGCATTTCAGACCGATTCGCAGCTGGTGGCGGATTCCGCATTGCAGCAATTCATTTCGAAGATTTTCCTCTCGCAAAGTGAATTGCGAGTTGGGTGGCGCCTGGTCTTGTACTTCGCGATGGCGGGGCTGATTTACTTTCTTGGAATAGATGCGATGCAGTTCGTACAGCCCCGCCGCTTTGAGTTCCTGATCCGGATGAGCGTTGGCGAATTGATTTACCTGTGCGCTGCGATTGTTCCGGCGCTGGTAATGGCTCGCTTTGAGGGACGAAATTGGGGCGAGTTTGGATTGCCAGCTAAAAATGCATTTGCACGCCTTTTCTGGGTGGGAATGAGCTGGGGAATATTAAGCCTGACGGTGCTGATGATCGCGCTGCGCGGGGTCGGAGTTTTCTACTTTGGGACGCTCACACTGCATGGTCCCCGGATAGTTAAATTCGCCGTGTTCTGGGCGATGTTCTTTCTTCTGGTTGGTTTGTTTGAAGAGTTTTTGCTGCGTGGCTACACGCAGTTCACACTGAGCCAGTCAATGGGGTTTTGGCCGGCAGCGATAGTGCTGAGCCTGGCGTTTGGCGGAATCCACCTGGGAAACAAAGGCGAGGGGATGGTGGGCGCGCTGGCGGCCGCCGCCATCGGATTTTTCTTCTGCCTTACCCTGCGCCGCACCGGGAATCTCTGGTTCGCGGTCGGCTTTCACCTGTCGTGGGATTGGGGAGAAACTTTTCTTTATTCGGTTCCGAACAGCGGCACCAAACTGCCCGGGCATTTATTGAGTTCTACCTTCCACGGATCGCCCTGGCTCAGTGGGGGATCGGTCGGCCCGGAAGGTAGCGTGCTTGCTTTTGTGACGGTGGCGCTGCTGTGGGTGACGTTCGACCGAATGTATCCAGAGGTAAAGTACAAAACCGCGCGTGAGCAGAGCGCCTTCCAGCAGTTCAGCCCTGCCGAAATCGCGTAACTGAACTGGACTTTAACCCCTGTGATATCTCGTCCAAACTCGAATGCCGGATGGCATTGTGATTGAATCGGCACGCCTGAAGGCATGCCCCGATACAATCTGATCTGTTTTCGCCTGCACCGGGCACGTCTGAAGGCGTGCCCGATACAAGCAATTTGAAGGCCGAGGACTCGGCGATGGAATTCTGCAAATTCCCATCTCACCAGGTGTAATGCACGCTGTACGTGATCACCTGTTCGCCGTTGGCAGCGACGGTTACCGGAAATTCGACTGTCTGTGCGTCTTTCTTTTCCGACTTGTGCGATTGCTGGATCAGCTTCCAGTTGTGGCACCGAAACAGGTGTTCCACCACGCGCAGGTTCACGGCTTCTTTCTTGTGGTTGCGAACGTGAATCTCGAACGATTCGTCCATCCAGCGCTGGCTTGATTCAATGTGGAATTCGGTGCGCTTGCGTTCTCCCACTACATCGAATGAGTTCCCGGTATAAACGCGAATCATTTCGTCTTTTGGCGTGTGGTCGATAGTGTTTTCACCGATGAACTCCAGATGACCATCGTTGTCGCGACGATAGAAACGCAACCGGCCTTTGGGAAGCGGTATGCCCAGGTGGTTGGCCTCCGAGTTCTTGAACTCTTCCATCACCCAAATCTTTGTATTCGATACGGTGCCGTAACTCGGGTCCTGAATCAGCTGATCGGGATAGTAGCCATACTGAGCCAACTGCGCTCCATCGTACACGTAGACGCGCTGCGCGTGAGCTCCAGTGGAGCGCACGAATTCAACTTGCTTAGTCTCCTGGTCGCGCAGGGTCGCCGGGCGCTGCAGAGTGTAGAGGTGAAATTCGTCAAAGGACTTTTCGCGGACAACCGGGGCCATTTCATCGGCCATGTTGACCGCCTTTGCCGCCGCATACACGCGGCCGGTGACGGTCGGAGCCTGAATTTTGTTGACGTCACCTGCCATCAGCTTGATTTGCGCATTTTCGAAGGTCTTGCCGCTCTGGTTGCGCATGGTGATCCACCCGATCACATCGAGCAGATCGAATTTGCCACCCGTTCCGTCGGACACGACCAGGTTGTAGTCCGATTGCCAGCTCATGCCGCTGCTAACGTATGAAATTTCGGCGTTGAAGCTGCCTGGCTCGTTGGTTTCGAGTTGCCAGTTCAACGTGGGCTTCAGAATGGAATCTTTGCTGAGCGCGGGGAAGAGCGGCTGGCCGGGCAAACCGAAGTGCAGCACGCCATCCACTTCGATAATAGGCTGGGTAGAGACGGGCTGTTGATAGTTCTGCGCGAAGTATGAGCTCGGGATGTAACCGCTGCGGATAACTTTGCCTGTAACGGTCACATCTTTGCCCTCAGCCGTGCGCCCCACCGAAAAATCAATGGTCTTGCCTTCGTAGAACGAGAGCAGCAGCTCCTGCGAGATAGGGTCGTTGCGGTAGCTCTGCTCAAGAATTTGCAGAGAGCGGCCGCCGGGGTCGCGCAGCATTACCGAGTCCGGTTCCAGGTGGGCCGCGACTCCGGAGTAGTTGATGTGATTGACACCCGAAACAAGGCTCATCGGAAAGCGTTCGCGGGCGATAAAGAAATTCTGGTTGTAGATGGTGAGCGCGGGGGAATCGTCGGCAGGTGCAGCGGGTTGCGCCACTCCAATACCGCACAGGCACAGCAAAATCAGCAGCAGCTTGTTCATGGTGGTTGTCCTCGTTGTCTGCGCGGGAACAGTTCCCGCGCTGATCAGGAGAACGCGGTAAAGCCAGGAACTTGCAATTCGGTGGTCATTGCCAGGAAGGAAGTAATCAAGCCAGGTTACTAATGGCATCATCTCGTATGCTCAAATGAAGGCATGCAGCTCAAAATGAAATTGAACAGCGCGATCGCTCGTCTGAGTGAAAATGCCGTTCCCTCGCCACGAATGAACGCCGAGCTGCTGATGATGTTTAGCCTTGGTTGTGACCGCGCATATCTCCATGCTCATCCGGAGCGCGAACTGAGCCCCGAAGAATCCAGGCGATACGAACAGGCTCTCTCCCAGCGCGAGCGCGGCACTCCGGCCCAGTACATCACTGGGCATCAGGAATTCTGGGGGATGGATCTGATAGTCACGCCTGCTGTACTGATTCCGCGTCCGGAGACCGAGCACGCAGTCGAGACAGTGTTGCGGCTTGTGCGTGCGAGCGAGGGGGCGCCGGGCGGGGACGCCCGGCCTCCATTGAGCAGGGTACGGATTGCGGATGTCGGGACGGGTTCGGGGTGCATCGCGCTGGCGCTCGCCAAGGAGCTGCCCACGGCGGAGATCTATGCAACCGACATCTCCAGCGAGGCTCTCGAGGTCGCGCGCGCGAATGCATCAAGGTTGCAGATGGCAAGTAGAATCGAGTTCAGCCGGAATGATTTGCTGGCAGGGCTCGGGGCATCAGAGTTCGATTTCGTGGTGTCCAATCCTCCATACATCGGCGAATCGGAAGCGGATGAAGTGCAGCTCGAAGTGCGCAAGTTCGAGCCGAGACGAGCCGTGTTCGCCGGGCCTACCGGCCTGGAAGTGATTGAACAATTAATTCCGCAGGCTTACTCGAAACTGCGCGGAAACGGGTGGCTGGTGATGGAGATCAGCGGAACACTCGTGAATGGCGTAAAAGATTTACTTGACGAGTGGAAACAGAAGCAGGTAATTAACGATCTCCAGGGGATCCCAAGAATTGTGGCAGCTCAAAAGCCGCAGACATAACAGAGGTCGATTGTGG
>QHZY01000157.1 GCA_003224855.1 Acidobacteriota bacterium
GATTAATCAGCGTAACGGTCGCGTTCGCCACCACGGCGCCAGACGGATCTGAAACCAAACCGGTCAACTCCCCGGTTCCGCCTTGTGTGAATCCAAATGTTGTCAGCAGGCCCAGCACACTCAGCAGGAGCGCGCAGCGGGTCAGGGACTTGCCAAACAAGTAATCCATTGACTATCTCCTAAATCAAATTTCGGGTTATCAGAGCCTTTGAGGCCACGGGGTTACAACAATCGCCAACTCGAGAACACTCAACGTCTCATCAGGGCGTGCAAATGAAATTCCAAAACAGGTCGGGAATACAGGCTTTGTTTTCTGTACTTTGTATTTGTAACCATGAATATTTATTGAAAACGGAAGGGCTTCGGTGGGCTGATCTATGAAAAGCTGTATGAGAGGGACTTGTGCGATCATAAGAATTTGGATCGAGTTCACCATCTGGAAGGCATCAGGCTGCTCAACTCTGGGCAGTTCTTCCAGGCGCATGAAGTGCTCGAAGACGTGTGGCGGGAAGCGCCGGTCGCGGAGAAGAAATTCTGGCAGGGCCTGGTGCAGATCGCGGTGGCTCTCCACCATCACAGCACGGGAAATCTGGTGGGAGCGAAATCGGTAATGGCGCGGGCCGCCAGGAATCTCGGTCCGTGTTCAAGCGAGTGGCAGGGGATGAAGATTGGACAACTGAAGACGCTTCTGGAAAAGTGGCAGGAAGCAGTACACAAGCGTGAAGAACCAAACGTTCCGACGATTACATTTGTAGATTGTTAAGTGTTACGCTGCTCAGATCGCGCGCACACCAGTTTTACAATTCAATGTGAAGACTTCCACTCTGCAGAAAACTGGCGCTGTGAGCGTCCCGCAGCTGGATCTGCAACGGCAGTATCAAGACATCAGAGAAGAAGTGATGGCGGCGATTGAGCGAGTGTGTTCATCGCAGCATTTCATCTTGGGTGAAGAAATCGAGAAACTGGAACAGGAAATAGCGTCCTTTACGGGTGCGAAGTTCGGAGTGGCCTGCGCCTCCGGCACGGATGCGTTGTGGCTGGCTCTAGCCGCCAGTGGCATAAAGCCCGGGGACCGGGTGATCACCACCGCGTTCAGTTTTTTCGCTTCTGCCAGTTCGATCGCCAGATGTGGAGCGCGTCCGGTTTTCGTGGACATCGAACCGGAGACATTCAACATCGATCCCGCAAGAGTGCGCACCCGCCTTGAACATGGCGGCGATTACAAAGTAAGCGCGCTTCTACCGGTGCATCTCTACGGACAGTGCGCGAACATGGCAGCCCTGCAAGCAATTGCGGATGAGTTCAAGCTGTCGCTGATTGAGGATGCCGCACAGGCGATCGGCGCGGAAATCGACGCGCAAAAAGCTGGCAGCATGGGATTGGCATCCGCTTTCAGTTTTTATCCCACCAAGAACTTAAGCGCCTTCGGCGATGCCGGGCTGTCAACCTGTGATGACAAAGGGTTAGCCGAGCGCATGCGGCGCTTGCGGAACCACGGCAGCCCGCGACGATACCAGCATCAGGAGATGGGTTGGAATTGCCGCATGGACGCGATCCAAGCCGCGGTGCTCAGGGTGAAGCTTCAGCATGTGCAGAAGTGGAATGAACTACGCCGTGAGCACGCGACAACCTATGACCGCCTGCTCACCGCAGCGGGACTGACTAGCCGGCGGACGCCAGCACCGGTGGTTTTGCCGAAGTCTGTTCCGGGCGCGGTACATGTTTTTCATCAATACGTAGTGCGCGCTGTGCGGCGGGACGAACTGCGGAAGTTCCTTGCAGAACGCCAGATCGGGACGGAAGTTTATTATCCCATTCCGCTGCACCTGCAGCCTGCCTTCGCCTATCTCGGATATCGGGAGGGCGATCTGCCGGAATCGGAGCGCGCGTCGAAGGAAGCTCTCGCTCTGCCCATGTTTGCTGAACTGACCGAAGACGAACAGAAGCGTGTGGTAGCAGAAATTGCGAGTTTTTACAGCTAGTCAGGCTTCCATCGCACAGCCCTCAGCGTTTCTTCTTCTTTCTGCTGCGCGCGGGTGCAACGTGTGATGCCGCTGGTGACTCGCCCGCGGCAAGCACTCGCTTCACGATCGGCGAATTTAGCTTGTATTTCCGTTCCCCAACGTTTCCCGCATCGTCTTTCACTCGCACAATAAATACCGGCAGTTCGCCTTCTTTGTCGAAGTTTTCGTGAGACACCGAAACCGGCAATAAACCATTCAGATTACGTTCGCGATACGCGGTTTCATAGCGATGGCGGCGTACGTTCCAGGTGAAAACGCGGATGGCATTGAAGTCAAAAGGCATGCCATCTTTATTTTCACTCAGCACCGCCAGATACTCCGGAACCTTCTTCTCCTGATCGATTACTTCATGAAGTGGGAAGCAGGCAATGATGCGCTGACCTTCAGCGTATTGAGCAATTTCGAGCGGCACATCGATATCAATGAGGCGTGCCAGCACCCAGCCGGTGTGGCCCTGCGAATCGCGGACGAGCCACCAGTCTTCCATGGCAGGAGTAGCCTTCGCCTCTGATTTTGCGGAACTTGGCCGGGCCGCTCCCGGCAGAGCTTTTTCGCGGGCCGCGCGCTTGATGATCGAAATCTTAGCGCCCTGGTCGAGTTGATACAGATGCTCAGAATCACGCTCGGAATCGAGGTGAAGGTTGGTCTGGTTGCGAGTGCTTCCCGTCGCCTGCACCGGGCTCGACTGCTCCTGCTGAGCCAACTTTTGGAACGCGTCATAAATTTTGTCTGTGACTAAATAGCGCTGTTCGACCCAGCCTTCAACACCAGCAGATGTGCGAACATGAACGAACCGGCGATCGCGCCCCAGCACTTCGACCCGCTCGCCGTTCTTTACTGTGCCGGTTTTGTTGAACACGGTGGCAACCTGGTCGCGCAAGAACGCCTGCGGTGCAGAGACGTAAGCGATCTCTGCTGACTGCCGAGTGCGCGTGCAGGCCACCAGGCTGGCCAGCACCAGTACATAAAGCGTAAGGCAACGGAGTCTGATCGCAGATGAGCGGGCGTCGTTAAATTTAACAACCGGAAGTACAGTCGCAACTCGCATTAACAATCGCCGAAGCAGACGCCTATGGATCGGGCGGTCTGCACCAGCTGTCCTTCAGGATCGACCATTTTTGTGCGGCCGATCGCATCCGCAATATCGACCGAGTCAATGCACTCATTTTTCAGGCAGACCATACGGCCGAAGCCGCCCGCGGCGATCAGATCGACCGCTGCTACACCGAAGCGAGTGGCAAGAATACGGTCGTAAGCGGTCGGCGAACCACCCCGTTGAATATGGCCGAGAACACTCACCCGAACTTCCTTCTTGGCGGTAACGGAAATTGCGTTTCCAATCAGGTTGGCAACTGCGCCCGCGCGGCGGTTCTCTTTTAACTCGGGAGGTAGCTTCACGCCTTCTGCTACCACCACGATTGTGAAGCGCTTGCCATAGCTCTCGCGCTCGGTCACGAATTTGCAAACGCCTTCGATGCTGAACGGAATTTCAGGGATGAGGATGACGTGAGCACCGCCTGCGATCCCAGCCTCCAGTGCTATCCACCCGGCATCGCGGCCCATTACTTCCACCACCATCACGCGGTGATGTGACTCGGCGGTAGTGTGGATCTTGTCAACCGCATCAGTGGCGGTGGTCAGGGCGGTATCAAATCCGAACGTGACTTCGGTGGCAGAAAGATCGTTGTCGATGGTCTTGGGCACGCCCACGATCTTCATGCCCCTTTGGAAGAGTTCCAGGGCTATGGTTTGGGATCCATCTCCGCCGATCGAGACCACGGCGTCAATGCCCAGCTTGCGGGTGTTGGCAATCACCTGGTCGGAAATGTCGCGAACGCATTCCTGCCCGTTCTCAGATGAACTGAACCGGAAGGGATTGCCGCGATTGGTAGTGCCCAGGATCGTGCCGCCGCGCGGCAGGATGCCGCTGACGTGCTTCAGAGTGAGTTCGTAGGATTTCTCCGGCCAGATCAGGCCATCGAAACCGTCAGGGATGCCGATCACCCGCCACTTGTATTTCAGGAAGGCGGTTTTTACTGCAGCGCGGATTACGGCGTTCAGGCCAGGAGCATCGCCGCCCCCGGTACAAATGCCGATGCAGCGGATGTTCGACATGCGCAGGGATCAGGGAAAAGTGATGGTCAACTGCGCAGTTGGAGCAAACACAGTGCCGTTACTGTTGTAGGTCGCGGTGATGGTCACAATGGTTGTCTGCGAAATAGTGCCGGTCACACTAACCAGTGCCCCGGTCTGGCTGGTGTTGTTGATCGAAACAATGCCCGTCGGATTTGCCGACCAGGTGGCGGTTGATGAAACATCAACCGTGGCGCTCTGACCTTGCACTGTCGCAAGCGCATTGAACAGCTGCGTCGAAGTCGAGCTTATCGTCGCGGTGGTCGGGTTGATCTTTACGTTGGTTACGTTTCCTAACGTGACGTTCACAGTGCCCGTGCCGCTGACCGTTCCCGACTGGGCGGTAATGGTGGCGCTTCCGGAGGCTGCCGCCGTCACCACGCCGGCAGTACTCACAGGCACCGTGGACGTGTCGGAACTCGACCACACCACTCCCGAGGTCAAGCTTTTCGTGGTTCCGTCATCGAATGTGCCAGTCGCGGTCATTTGCTGCTTGTTGCCCTGGGTGAGGTTCAAGGGGTTCGGCCCGACGGTCAGAGACGTCAAAGTCGGATTCACAAAGAAACCGGTGCAGCTCACCGCAAGCGCCAGCGCGAACAGAGCTGTAACTGACAGAAAAACCTGTAATTTACGCATCGAAGACATTTGGTAAAGACTCCGCGATACCGTGCAGTTGGGGTAAGCGGCGCTGCCGAAATTGTAGCAGGAATGCTCGCCCTCGCAGCTGCACTTGTACCTTCGTGTATCTGATTAGAAAACCTTTAGAAAACTTACGACCCGAACGTGACATCCCCATAAACTTGCATAATTCGGCTGCGGTTTTCAGATACGGGTGGTGAAGCCGCAACTTTGAAAGTCCTGAAGTCCGCGATTGGTTTTGTTAGGCTAAAAACCCATTCATGACAAAGCACACACAGTTCCCACTCAGCGTTGTTATTCTCGAGTGTCTGATTTTGGTAATCACCGCCACTGCACAGGTCCAGGCCCCAGTCATTAAGCCTCGTGCCGGGAACACGCCCAGGGTTTGTGCCCGCTGCATTCGCGCACATATGGAATTCCTGGCTTCCGATGCCATGAACGGCCGTGGCAGCGCCACCCACGACGAACTGGTAGCTGCAACTTATGTCGCTTCTGAACTGCGTGCCTATGGAATCGAACCCGCCGGCGACAATGGCGGTTATATGCAGCAGGCAGTAATTTTCCAACAAAAACTTACCGGAGCCCCACAAGTTGTGGCATCGGAAGCGGGCAAGCAGCCGGTAACTCTACAATACGGTCAGCAGTTTCTGAGCGTTTATCTGACGCAAACGCAATTTGCCGGGCCGCTGCAGAAAGCAGAC
>QHZY01000034.1 GCA_003224855.1 Acidobacteriota bacterium
TAAGACGCTCGGCGCGCAGAGCAGAATTAGCTTCGGTCAGCACGTTGCCTAGCCGGAATGAGCGATATAGCTCGTTCAGCGTGGGGCTGCGAAAAGCGCGATACGCAGCGCCCGTCACTGCGAACTTGTCATTGATCTGGTGCAGCACTGAAAGACGAGGACTGATCGCATTCTCGGATCGATCATCCGAAGGTGTCGAAACCGGAGGACCGGCGACAGGAGTGCGCAACGATTCTGCGTCGAAGTTGCGCCAGCGATCCACCCGCAGTCCCGGGGTGATGATCCAGCTGGGCGAAACGCGGATGATGTCTTCACCGTAAACCCCGAACGTGCGTTGCCTTCCCCCGGAGACATTCGTTCCATTAGGCATAACGCCGGGACATGTTCCGGTTGAGAGAAAGAGTCTCTCGTTGCTGGATCCGATGACTTGGGCCACGTCAACGCCTGCAACCAAAGTCTGTCGTGATCTCAGAGAGCGAGACCAGAGCGCACTTCCGCCGACCTGCTGCGACGGCACATGTTGAAGATTAGTTAAAGATTGGCAGTTGCGGTCGGCTGTAACGGAGGAAAAACTTTGGTTATAGCTTTGTGCCATGCCGAAAGCACGCAACGAAAACGTGCCAATCGCAAGAGCATGCAATTCAGCTCCCAGAATTCCCTCTCCCGATTGAGTATCGTTTACCTGGATCAGCGTTCCGTTGTGACGCCCTTCGGTGAAATAGGACCCACGCGCAAACACTCGCGCTTCCTCCATGCTTCGGCCCACCGTTGCATTCATCCCTGCATGTTCCGCGTTTGCGGATGAATCTACAGTGCCGCGCTGCTCAACCGGAACCAGCACATACCCGTCACTGTGAAACAGATCGGCTGAGACTGCGCCATCCCACTTTCCGGCACGAGCACCCGACCAGAATGAAAGATCAGGCGTCACTTCCGAACCGTATGAAAGTTCCAGCGACATCGCCGGAGTTTCCGGCTGGCGCGAAAGAAACTGAATTACGCCCGCCATGGCATTGCTGCCGTAAAGGCTGGATATCCCTCCGCGAATCACCTCAACATCCGCCAGTTCTGCTGGCGGAATACGGCTCCAGTAAATCCAGCCTCCAAAGGGATCATTGATCGGAACTCCGTCTTCAAGCACCAGCGCGCGGCTTGCGCCGCTCGCCCCCAGGCCGTTCAGCGACACGCCTTGCGAAGTGGGATTCGATGTTCGACTGCTGGAACGGCGAAACAACGTGAATCCGGGAACCTGGCGCAGTTTGTCATCGATCAGCAACGCGGGAGTGGCGGCGAGATCATGCGCCGAGAGTGCAACTGCATTGGCAGCCACATCTTCGGTGCGGCTCGCAATGCGGGTTGCGGTCACGGTCACTCTCTCGCTGTTCGGAGCCGGCAGCAGGGTTAGCTTTATTGGTGAAATGTCATTCGCATTCCAGACTCGATGGGCATCCGAAAAGCCGGCCGCACGAATTCGCAGTTTGCCGTTCGCGACAGTTACAGACGTGAACTGGAATCTTCCAGCCGAGTCGGTGCTTGTGCTGGAAGAATATGCACCGGATGACAGGGTGACTTCAGCACCGGCGATTGCGGCGCCCTCCGGATCTGTTACCGAGCCGCTGAGGGTAAGAGTTTGCGCAGGAGCCAGGGAACTTGCCAGCAGGATGATAATCAGTGCATGCAACCTGCGGCGCAAACGAGCATCTCTCGCCATAGAAGGGGATGCCTGATCGCTCGGGAAGGCTCGAAAGCTCCCGCGATTCAGGCGCACTTCCGAACGCCCATTATCACTCACCGGCGCCCGTTCTTACCGCATGCGAATAGGCCGTCCATTTGTGCTTGCTGATAATGGGATACGGATTGCACCTTTTCTGCTATACTAAGTGCACGTATTGATTACGGTTTGCTCGTCACGCGGTAGTCGTTTCCTCAGACTAGATTCACCTCCGCTTCTCCTGCCCGCCGTTTACTTGCGTGAAATTCAATTCAATGTGAGCGGGAATCACGGCTCTAGACGTGTGTCCGAGTGTGCGTGACAGTTTGCCCCTCCAGAAAGAAACATAATCGAATGACCACCTTTTCAGAACTGCCCTTATCCTCTGCGTTACAGGGGAGGCTTGCGGCAGCTCAATTCATCAACCTCACACCCATCCAGGAACGCGCCATTCCTCCTGCACTTGAAGGCCGAGATGTTATCGGCACCGCCCAGACCGGGACCGGCAAGACACTGGCGTTTCTACTCCCGCTAATTGAGATCTTGCAGCAGGAACGGGCGCGGCATACGGTCGCTCTGGTATTGCTGCCAACTCGCGAACTCGCGATACAGGTCCAGGAACAATATGAGCAATTGCGCACCAAAGTAATGCCCAGCGCCACGGTCGTCATTGGCGGAGTATCTGAGAAGGCCCAGATCCAAAGTCTGCGCGCCGGATCGAAACTGATTATCGCCACTCCCGGGCGCTTGCAGGACCTGATGAATCGCAAGCTCGCCAACCTGCAGAACGTCAAAATACTGGTGCTTGACGAAGCCGACCGCATGCTGGACATGGGCTTTTTGCCGGCAATCCGCCGCATCCTTTCGACCGTACCCGAGGAGCGCCAGACTCTGTGTTTCTCAGCCACGATGGAACGCTCGGTCGCGGGCCTGGTGATTGACTACATGCGTAATCCGGTACGGGTCGCTTTGGGTTCGGTGCTCAAGCCGGCCGAGAGCGTATGCCTGGATGCCTACGAAGTACGGCCAGGAGAGAAACTCGACGTTCTTCGTAAACTGCTCTATACGGAAAAGGGCCAGACTCTTATATTCACACGCACCAAGCGAGGCGCCGAGCGCCTTGCCAAGGAGCTGGTGCGCGACGGTTTCGCAGCTGCCATGATCCATGGCGATCGCTCACAGTCTCAGCGCAATGGGGCTCTGAACGGGTTTCAGGAGGGCCGTTTTCAAGTGCTGGTGGCCACCGATATTGCATCCCGCGGCCTGCACGTGGATGACGTGGCCCACGTCATTAACTACGATGTGCCGAAAATGGCGGAAGACTTTATCCATCGCGTCGGCCGTACCGGCAGAGCAGGACTGCAGGGCCGCGCTTCAACCCTGGCGGCGGGAGCCGAAGTACTGGAACTACGCCAGATCGAACGCACTCTCAAGTTAAAGATTGAACGCAAGCAGACGGAGATGGCAACCGACTCATCACCGAGGCGGATGATTCAAAACACGCTGGCTTCGCGGACCCTGACCGCCTTGCCGGGCGAAGTATTTGTGTAAACCCGCAATCGGTTGCCGGGGCCTTGGGCTCCGGCAACCAGATTATCTCCGGCACTAATCCCGGCGTACGTCCTTGGCAAACGAACCTTCTTTGCGATTCTTTTTCCGCGCACGCTTTCGTGCCAAAGCCTGCTTCACCCGGCGCTTTTCGCCCGGCTTCAGGTAGTACGAATGCCGTTTTACTTCTTTGATAATGTCTTCCGTCTGGACCTTACGCTTGAACCTTCGAAGCGCGTTTTCCAGGGATTCGCCTTCTTGTAATCGAACTTCTGCCAATCTCTTTCCTCCCACAATGATTTATTGCGATAAATCAACTCTCTGCCTGGGCGTTAGCCGGACAGATCTCCATGCATCTTATTTGCGGTCGGAGGTGGACTCCTCCGCAGTTTCAGTTTCTTCCACGCCAATGTTGAATAGCGCCGCCTGTGCTGCAGCGTGTTCGCGGAGCTCTGCCATCTCGTCCACGCCGCTTTCCACTGGCTTTTCCTGTTTGCGCTGGGTTCTGCGCTCCGCCTTCTCCCGCTGCTTTTGTTGCCGTGTTTGTTCTTTTTGACGTTTTGTAAAGGTCGATCGGCCTTGTGGCATATTCCTTCCCTCTATTTTTGTTTATCGATGGCCGGCAGTTCCTGCGGCCAAACTCCAGACCAATGCTACCAGCGTGGTTCGCGGGGCTGGCGAGCGTGTCCCCGGTAATCGTCGCGCCCACGGCCACCGCCCCCGCCGCCAAAACGCTGACCACCGCTTCTCGGCCGGTCAGTCTTCGGCTTGGCTTCATTGATGGTCAATGTGCGGCCCCCCAATTCAGTCCCGTTCAAGGCCGCGATCGCCTTGTCGGCTTCACTCGCATTGGTCATCTCTACAAATGCAAAACCGCGTGAACGGCCGGTGTCGCGGTCCGTCACCAGGCTGACTTTCTCCACTGCGCCGTGCGGCTCGAAAACATTTCGCAGTTCAGCTTCGGTTGTGCTGTGGGGCAGATTGCCAACGTACAGGTTCTTCATTGCATTTCCTCTCTTAGTAAATCGTCCAGCGTAGTCGATGGTGTGTTTCGTTTTGATGCACGCACTTCAGAATCGCGCGGCGGCGCAGGTCTTTCGCGCATCGCTCGGGTACGAGCGACCGATGCCGACCGGACGGCCGAGATTCGCTGCGATGCTTCCAGTATCCCCCAGCGCTGAGGCAGATCGCTACTCGCCGCAGAAAGGGCTGCCCTGACCGCTACTACCTGGACCTGCTCATCGTCGGTCTGGACGGATGCCTCTCCGTTCGCTTTTGGCGCATTTGCGAGGTACTCGGGTTTGTCGCGCTGGTGGGCAGAGGTATCGATCAGAAGCACTCGTTTCTTCTTGATGGAGCTCGGGATCGGCGCGGAAAGCGGCAAAGCCAGTAGAGACGTGGTCATGCTGACACCGTCCCTGGCCTCGGGGCGGCAGCCCCGACCACCGATCTGGGTTGGGTTGCCGCGCCCTTCAGCAGTTCTCGGGTGCGCTTCCGGCGAGCAATCTTTTGCTTACGCTCGCGGTGAAATCTGGACTTGTCTCCATTCAATCCTGACATGCTGAACTCCTATGGCGTGAGCTGGTTAACAACCGCTGCATGATTACAGCTTCTCTGGTGTAGCGCCGCTGAACCGCCGGCGTTCTGCTTTTCCGAGCATCATCAGCGAAACCGCAAAAAGGGCCAGCATCGCCAGGTCGAACATGGAAACGTTTGGGCGCATTCAGTTGCGCCATGAAGTAAGCCACTAGCGGACGATAACTGATGCAACAAACGCCTCTCGATCTCTCAATCGCGAAGGCGCAAAATGTTGGCGTGTGTCTTCGAGGTTAAGTTGAAGTCCAGTATACCCTTTTTAAGCGAGTGCTGCCGGACCATCGTAGATCGCTATTGGACTCCCGAACACCGTCTGAGCGCGCATGCAGCAAAATCCAATGATCGAATTCAGCGCCGTCCCGCGCGCATGGCTTTATACCGAATCGCCTTGCTAATAGGGCCTCTTACGTGTACGATTTCGGAGTGCGTTAGACCGAATCGGTCGTGAGCAGTTCTTGCCTCAACAGCCAGTAACCTGCCCTTCAGTACCACCGAGTCTCTCCAGCGTAAAAAATCAATTTGAAAAGGAACAGTATCAACATGGCAGAACAAGGAACAGTAAAGTGGTTCAACGACGCCAAAGGCTATGGCTTTATCAGCCGTCAGAGTGGCGAAGACGTTTTCGTGCATTTTTCGGCGATCCAGGCAGGTGGTTTCAAGAGCCTTCAGGAAGGCCAGACGGTGCAGTTTGACGTGACGAAGGGCCCCAAGGGCTGGCAGGCTGAGAACGTACAGCCTCTTTAAGAGCTGCGATGCACTCCGAAAGGCGATCTCTTGAGATCGCCTTTTTGAAACTTTCTCCTCCTCTTTTTTCCGGGTGTTCGCGAACCAGCTGCCAGAGACCAACTTGACCAATATTTTCGTCGGGAACCTGGATGTCACCGCAACCGAGCAGCAGGTGCGAGAAGTTTTTGCAGCGCATGGAGTTGTCGAAACCGTCACGATCGTTGTCGACCGGGACACCGGCACTCCCCGCGGCATGGCTTTTGTCGAGATGTCACAAGCGACTGCAGCCCAGGCCGCCATCAGCGCGCTGGATGGCAAGACCCTCAACGGCCGGCCAATGAGAGTCAACGAAGCTCGCCCCCAGCTTCATCGCGAACCTAAGCGTGATACTGGAAACAGAGATCATCGCCGACACAGGACGTAAACTGCTGGACAGCAAACTGCCTCCCCATGGTTTCGAGGCGAGCTGAAATCTAAAGATAAAGATTAAAGATAAACAAAAGAATGGATACTTTCTGACACGCGACGAGCTGAGCGGTTCTTACGCCATCATCCGACATAACGTACGCACCTACCGCTCCGGGATCCAAAGACTCCGAATTTTTCTTCGCCAGATCGTCAGAGATAAAACCGGCTTTCAGGGGCACGCTCGTTGCCACTGCTCCGCGCTGATCCAGGAACACGCCGGTACCCAGAGACTGACCGGGAACACCTCACCAGGTAGCCGTACCTTCGCCCTGCGCCCTATGCCCGGCTCGATTATTCTGCCACGTCATCAAAAAGCGCTTTAAGCTCGCGGGATCGCGACGGATGGCGCAGCTTTCGCAGCGCCTTGGCTTCGATCTGGCGGATACGCTCGCGGGTAACGTCGAACGACCGGCCCACCTCTTCGAGCGTCCGCTCCGAGCCGTCCTCTATACCAAAGCGCATCCTCAGAATCTTTTCTTCCCGTACACTGAGCGTTCGCAACACGCTCGCAGTCCTCTCCTTAAGCTTCGCATTGATGACTGCATCGGCGGGCGAGACCTGGCCCCGGTCCTCAATGAGGTCGCCGAGGTGTGAGTCTCCTTCCTCGCCAATCGGCGTCTCCAGCGAGATGGGCGTGCGCATGATCTTGCGCACTCTGCGCACTTTAGCCTCCGGGATATCCATCTGCTGGGCGATCTCTGCTGAAGTAGGTTCGCGACCCAGGGTCTGCACCAGTTGCCGGGAGACGCGAATCAGTTTGTTAACAATCTCGATCATGTGTACCGGCAGTCGGATGGTGCGCGCCTGATCGGCAATCGCCCGGCTGATGGCTTGCCGAATCCACCACGTGGCGTAGGTGGAAAACTTGTATCCGCGCCGATACTCGAACTTATCTACCGCCTTCATCAAGCCGACGTTGCCTTCCTGGATCAGGTCCAAAAACTGCAGACCGCGGTTGCCATATTTCTTCGCAATCGAAACCACCAGCCGGAGATTGGCTTCGATCAGCTCGTGCTTTGCCTGTTCCGCATCCATCTGTCCGCGGATGATTGCTCGCTGTGTCCGCTGCAGTTCTGCGAACGTCATCCGGGCGCCGTTTTCGAGCGTTTTCATCTCGGCCCGATGCTGGCGTTGCATACCACGATAGTTCTTCTTGAGTTCCTCGCTACGCGTGCTCGCAATTTTCTTTTCCAAATTACTGAACTGGCGCTCCAGCGAACGCATCAGGTCGGTGGTCTTATTCACCCCTTCCGCCAGCCGCTTGCGTTCCGCCGGGGTCAGGCCCAGCTCGCGGATAATAAGCGAAATCCGCACTATCTCGCGGCCCAACTGGCGCCGGCATCGGCGGTATCTCCGCGACTTCTTATCTGCTGCCAAAGTCACCATCTGCTCCGCCAGGCGGAGGGCTGCCTTGTACTTTTGGTGGATGTGATCGATGCGGCGGGTAAGTTCCTTGATACGGGCCTGCAGAATTTCCTCGGTGATCTCTTCCTCATCGAACACGACCGTGTCTTTAATTGATCGCACACCCCGCTTCAACTCCTCACCCATGGCCATGACCTGGTGAATCACAATGGGCGAACGCGACAGCGCTTTCATGGCGGAGAGCTGTCCGCGTTCGATGCGCTTGGCGATCTCCACTTCGCCTTCTCGCGTGAGCAGAGGGGTGGCGCCCATCTCCCGCAGGTAAACCCGTACCGGATCGTTGGCCGCTTCAGCCGCAACCGGTGCCGCGGTCATATCGATCTCGTCGGGCTCGCCGGCCAGCCTTTGCTCCAGAACCGATCGCGGTAGCGGATGCTCTTCTTCGAGCACATCAAGACCACGGGTGCGAATCGCGGCCAGCAAGTCGTCTATATCCTGCGTGGAAGGCACGCCGGGCGGAATAGCGCTCTCGCCGTCGGCGGGGTAGCCCTCTTCCTCTTCCACACGGTTTACTTTTCTAATGTTTTCCATAATCACGCAAAAGTGGAGATCCCCTTATTTCACGACTCATCCTTCTCCCATTTTTGCGGAGACTGGCGGGGATAAGCAGCAGTTCTTCCCGGGTTCGTCTTCCCGGGATCGTTCGAGTCGGCAAACGCTCCCGAAGTATACGCGCACCCAGCGAGTTCTCTTCAGCAGGGGAATTGGGCAGATGCTCGACGCCAACCCTGGCTGGCAGGCCATCCATCAGCTACGGCCGATGGAAGCGACAAACCGCCTACTCTCGATCCTGAGTGTACATCGCCGATTAGGCCAACGGCTACCCTGGCGTCGCGCTATTCGTAATTTCGCTCTGAAAAGTGCTTCTGATGAGCGGCCAGTCGAGACAGTTCGATACCGGGTTGCCGGTCGGTCACGCGGCAAGCAAACCCTGCCCAGGCAATCACCTGGAGACCTGTCGCCATTGGTGGGCAGTGCAGGACTCGAACCTGCGACCTCCTGCTTGTAAGGCAGGCGCTCTAACCAGCTGAGCTAACCGCCCACTGCGGTGCTCAGAACATTGTATCGTGCTTACTTGTACTTCAGTGAGAACAGCGGCTCCAGATCGCCTCGCCTGCTAGACTGCCAGCGTGCGTCGCTTGATCATCAACGCCGATGATTTTGGGCTCACGCCTGGGGTCAATCGCGGCATTATTCAAGCCCATCAACGGGGCATAGTTACATCCGCCACGCTGATGGCCAACGGAAGCGCCTTTGAAACAGCCTCGGAAGCCGCACGAACGGAAAGCAACCTCGGCGTCGGCTGTCACGTTGTTCTGCTTGACGGGAAGCCTGTTTCACCTCCCGCGAGTATTCCGACCCTGATGGAGCATGGAAGCTTACGGCGCAACCTGATCAGCTTCGCTATGGCAGCCATCGCGGGCCGCATGGCTCCCGAACACATCGAAAATGAAGCCATCGCCCAGATTCGCAGGCTCCAGTCCGCGGGAGTAGTAGTAACGCATATCGATACTCACAAGCACAGCCATATTTTCCCCGCCGTTCTTCGGCCGCTGGTGCGGGCCTGCCAGACCTGCGGCATAAGGAAAATCCGTAATCCATTTCTGCCTTCTCACCTGAGAAGCGATGGCGGCGGCGCACAGGTGTGGAAGAGGCTGGCACAGTTGCGTTTGCTGAACCGGTTTCGCGGAACCTTCCTGCAGACGGTTAAAAAAGCAGGCATGCTGACAACTGACGGTTCGGTCGGAGTTGTAGCCACCGGATCGTTATCAGAGGCCCACTTCGAGCGAATCCTGAAAGCATTGCCTGAAGGTGCTTGGGAGTTCGTTTGTCATCCTGGGCATAACGGCGATGACCTGTCCGCGATCCCAACCCGGCTGCGCGAGTCCCGCGAAGTTGAGCTTCAAATCTTGACCTCGGCCCGCAGCCGCGAGCTGATCCGCTCCGAAAATATCAAATTGATCTCTTATCGCGAGCTGACGTAACATGCGGAATCTCGCTTGGGCGTAACCACTTTGCTGACCTAAGTAACCTCTGGGCCGTCCCAGCTCCGGGGTATGATGTTGAATTCAAAGCTCGCACTATGACCAATGGTCCCGAACCGCGCACCGATGTCGACCTGACCGTTCGCGTTTTCGGTATGAGTTCTGACGGTCGGCCCTTCTTCCAACAGGCCTATGCCCGCAACATCAGCGGGCATGGCGCTAAACTCTCTGGAATCGAGCAGCAGCTGAAGGCTGGCGACATTGTGGGGGTTCAGTTCCAGGATAAAAAAGGCCGCTTCCGGGTAATTTGGGTAATAGACGCTGGCCACTTGCGCAAGACCGAGATTGGCGTCCAGTTGCTGGAGGGACAGGTCGTGCCCTGGACGGGGGAGCTTAAAAAGGCGGACGAAGCTCCGGCAGCAGAGAAGGAATCCAGCAGCTCCGATAAAGATAAACGCCGATTTGAACGTCATCGCGTGCCCTATCCCTTGGAAATCCAAACCACCCGTGGCGTGGCCACGAACATGCGGACCCAGGCAACAGACATGAGTGGCCGGGGTTGTTATGTTGAGACCATGCTTCCCATGCCGGTAGGCACCCAATTGCAGATCATCCTGCGGCTTGGCGAAGAACGCATTACCGTGCCAGCCGTCATCCGGACCTCTGACGGCGGAGTAGGTATGGGGATCGAGTTTACTGGCCTCAGTACTGATGTTCAGGACCGTCTGCAAAAGCATGTAGAAGAGATGGCCTCACCGGAAGACTCCGCGGGCAGCGCTCACACCGCTGGTTGATCTTGGTTATTCGGGGAACAATCTGAATCTAAGCGGTTTTGGGGCCATCCAATCGCAGTAGTCCGGGCCGAGGCGCGCACTCCGAATGAAGATTGGAATTACCTGTTATCCCACCTACGGCGGCAGTGGAGTGGTTGCCACCGAACTGGGCATGGAACTGGCGGAGCGCGGACATGAGATTCACTTTATCTCCTACGCGCAGCCCATCCGCCTGACTGGACCTCATCCCAACATTCACTATCATGAGGTCGAGGTCTCCCGTTACCCGCTGTTTGACTACCCGCCCTA
This sequence comes from Acidobacteriota bacterium, assembly GCA_003224855.1. Taxonomy (GTDB): domain Bacteria; phylum Acidobacteriota; class Terriglobia; order Terriglobales; family Acidobacteriaceae; genus Gp1-AA142. The sequence continues at coordinate 10,542 of QHZY01000034.1, forward strand.
CGATCTGGCGCTGGCCACGCGCATGGCGGAGGTTTCCGAGCTGTATGACCTGGACCTGCTGCACGTTCACTATGCCATCCCGCATTCCGTAAGCGCCCTGCTGGCCCGCCAGATGCTTGCTGCCAAGCCGCGCGGCAGGAAACTGCCGTTTGTTACCACACTCCACGGAACCGACATAACGCTTGTAGGGCTTGATCGTTCCTATCTGCCCATTACCCGGTTCTCGATTGAACAGAGTGATGGAGTAACCGCGGTGTCGAAATATTTGAAGGAACGCACCATGCGCGAGCTCGACGTTCGCAACCACATTGAAGTGATTTACAACTTCGTCAATTGCGACGTGTACTGCCGCAACAAACATAATCCTGCCCTGCGCGAAGAGTATGCGCCGAATGGTGAAAAACTTTTAGTGCATCTTTCCAATTTCCGGCCAGTAAAACGAGTTACCGACACCATTGAAATTTTCGAACGCATACGCAAGCAGGTGCCGTCACGGCTGTTGTTGATTGGCGATGGGCCTGACCGCTCTCGCGCCGAGTGGCTGGCCGTACAAAAAGGCATTCACGATGATGTTTTATTTCTGGGCAAGCAGGAACAGGTCTACGAAAATCTGTCCGTCTCTGACATCATGTTGCTGCCCAGCGAACTTGAGTCATTCGGCCTGGCGGCACTTGAGGCAATGGCCTGTGAAGTTGTGCCCATTGCCACCCGGGTCGGCGGCATCCCTGAACTGATCGAGCATGGACAGAGCGGTTACCTGGCCGATGTGGGCGACGTCGAGTCTATGGCCAACTATGCCATCGAGTTATTGAAGAATGACGATTTGCTTCAGCAGATGAGAAAAGCAAGCCGGGCAGTTGCGCAATCGCGGTTCTGCAGCACTCTGATCATCGCGCAGTATGAAGCGTTCTACCGGCGAATGCTGGAGCGCTCTTCATAAAGCACTACCGGCACGCTTGTCTCGCCACTCAGCACCGGCAGGCGCAGACGTACCAGAGTTCCCTTCCCATCGCGGCTATCCACTGTCATGCGGGCGCTCTCGCCGTAGAGCACCTTCAGACGCTCGGCAATATTCGCCATCCCGATGCCGCCTTCACCCAGTCCCGCAGGCCTTTCCAGCATCTGGGCGGAGCCCATCCCGACCCCATCATCCTCAACTTCAATAGTCAGGCTGGCGTCGCTCACCCGGCTGCGCAGAAAAATGCTGCCACCTTCCAGCTTGGTGGAAAGTCCATGCTTGATGGAATTTTCAACCAGCGGCTGAAGCAACATGCTGGGGACCATCACGTCGAGCGAGACCGGATCAAGTTCTTTGAAGACCCGCAGTTTGTCCCGCCCGAATCGCACTACTTCGATATCGAGGTAATTGTCGATGAAATCGATCTCTTCCTGCAATGGAACAAAGGCATCACTGCTGTGCAGCAGACGACGGAGAATTTTGGCGAGTTTCAGGATCAGTTCCCGGGCGGTGTCCGGCGCGAATCTTACCAGTGATGAGACCGAGTTCAAGGTATTGAACAGGAAATGCGGATTGATCTGGTTCTGCAGCGCGGTCATACGGGCGTTCAGCAACAGCCGTTCCTGCTCTTCCAGTTTGATCTGCAACCGCACTCCGTTCCAGATCTTCAGTTGAATCACAATCACTACCACCGAGGTTGCGTAAGTCAGCACATCAACCCAGCGCGCATTTGGCAAGACCGAGTAACCATTCATCCATCGCCCGGCTTCCGATTCCATAAACCGCAGCAGCACGATGGTCAGCAAAAACATCATCTGCCAATCGGTGACACTGGGGCGCGTCTGGTCTCGACGAATCCAGCGTGAAACGCTCAGATAGTTAAAGGGAGAAAACTTCCAGACTTCTTCATGACTGGGCGCGAACCGGCGCAACTGTCCGGCGATAAAACCGACCAGCACATTCATGGGCAGCACCAGCCATGAATGCGAAAAGACCTCTGGAACGGCAAGCAGCACCCCTCCGGTAATGGCTGCGAAGCGGCCGGCGATCACCCCCAGAAGCAGAATGGTTTCAAATGATAGATCAGCGGCAAACGAACTCTCCGCGCCGAAACGGATCCATACCCCAAGAGCCAGGCGGATTCCAATCCAGGCGGAGATGGTCATCCACAAGACCAGCTGAATTTTCTGCTTGAGGCTGCGGTCTTCGCGGAAAAGGAGTGACTTGAACTCGACCCAGCGGATCAGGCCGGCGGCGACCGCCGCCGCAACCCCCAGTTTAACCAACTGGTTAATTAATATAAGCCGCTGTTCCATTACTCATGTACTCATGCCAATCTAGCACACGCGCCCGCTGGCTCTCTATTTTGGCGGTGCGGTCATCTCCATCGCCCAGATCGCCGCCGGCCGCATGTACATGGAAGCGCGGTAGTTGCCGGACTGGTCCCATGCTTCAGGCGTGCGGAACCAGTAGCCCTTGGTTTCGCTGGTCACGTTGTATACGCCCTATGCGGTGCGATACGCCTCATCTTTCATGCCATGTTCCAGCATCAGCGCTGCTAATGAGAAAGTTGTGCCGGTCCAGACTTCCTGCACCTGTTCATTGGTGGTGATGATGGTTCCGTCTGCGCCGATTCCGTTCACTGCACCCATATCGCCTTTAGCGAACTTCATTACGTTGTAATCGAAAATATGGCGCAGCGCCTTCTTCTGCATCTCCTGCGGCACCAGGTCACCCAGACCGATGGAAGTCGCATACCACTGCCCTGCCAGCTGGTCAGCCTGAATGTTGTCGCGGTATTCGCTCATAGTGTCATAGCTGAAATAATTTCCGTTCCATAACTTTTTGATATAGCTCCCCTGAGCTTTCGCAAACAATTCATGGTATTTGGCCACCCCGGCTGACTCTCCGAGCGCTCGTGCAATTTCTTCCGCTGCCCGCAGCGCGCCCAGCCATAAACCGCCGCAGTATGCACTTTCACCTCGCACCACCCACTCATCGTAAGTCTGATCCGGATAGCCATCGTTCTCTGGGATGCCGTCGTCGTTGCGATCGTACTTCTTCAGGTATTCAATTGCTTCTTGCACCGCAGGCCAGTTATAACGCAAAAATGCCACGTCCTGTTTACCGGTAAAGGCGTAATCACGGTAGACCATCAGCACGAACTTGCTGTTCAGGTCCTTCCAGCCGTTCGTATCCTGCCAGCTGAATTGATTGGGCAGAACGAACGGATCTTCCTGCGGTACGCCCAGATCATGCGGCACCGCACCCTTGGTCTTGCGTTCGCGAAGAGCCCGCGAATGCGTCTCCTGGGTTTTCCAGATCCACGCATACTTCTCGGGCATGCTGATGGGAACTGTATCGGCAAACTGGCGCAGCTCCTGTTTATCCAAATCAGGCCAGAACTTGATCAACGGCATCGAACCATAGAAGCGAACATCGAGCGTGGCAAAGTAGGGATAATCGAAGCACTCCATGAACGCAAAGGTGTGCTTGGTTTTTGGATCTGATCCGACAGGGCGCCCCCAGAATGATCCTGTATCGGCCAGCGTGTACAGCTCATTGAAAAGCGCCCCACGGTACCAGAGCGGCTTGTTTTCATCGTTGATATATTGGGCCTGCCAGGCATCGACCGCATCGCTCCATTGGGTAGCGGCGCGCAGACCATCCGCAGCGATCTGAAAAGCATTAGTCCCGCTGGTTCCGTAAAAATCAGTGTAGTGCCGATACCACTTTCGGCCGGTACCGAATTGCACGATCGGCAGATCCCAGGCGATCACCATGGGCACAACTTTCTTCTCGCCAGGCTTTAGAGTGAAGCGAACAGCAATGGCTCCCGCCAGCTGTTCATCGCTGCTGATCCATTGCAGATCGCTGTTATCAAGGCGGCCGTCGTTCGCGAAAGGCGACCATACTTCCTGGCTCGGCGAGCCGGGATTAAATGTGCTGTGATAACTGACTTCAACGTCGGGCGTATCCGCAGTGGCAATCGCGAACTGGCCATCCCACTCGTTCTCCACCGGGATGGACCGTTTGCGATCCAGAATCAACGCCTTCACGCCATCTTTAGCGACGAAATGATTGAAGTTCCCGGCATCAAGGTGTCCACTCAGATCACGATTGAAATTGCGAAACCAGCCAATCATGTTCGTCCAGGAAAGCATGACCGAGACAGTCACTGCCTGGTTGGTGGGGTTTTCTGCGTGCCAGCGATAAACCGCTATCGGCAGACTGGTTTCGCGATAGTTGTCAGGCAGGATGGGCGAGAACTGTTCGAGCACCACGTGCGCCGGAAACTTGTCCCACTTGTAATCGAACCACGACTTCGGATAAAGCGAGAAGTAGTCGCCCGCCCCGACCGGGTAATCCCATTTCCAACTGCTGAGGCCGTTGCCCTTGGGATGGACCGACGCTAGCACCTGCGCGACTCCAGCGGACGCGCCCTCAGACTTTTGATACATCGCAAACTGGTTGGCATAGACGGCCTGATATTTGTGAACTCCGCCCTTCATGTGCCAGCGTGCAAAGTCGCCGCGATAAGTGCGCGAAAAAGTGCCAGCCCCGAAACCGCCCACGGGCGCGCCCTGCCAATAATCGTCGTCGATATGGTCGGCAGGAAGGGATGGCTTCTTGGTGCCGGCATTCTGCAGCGGAAGCCCCAGGGGCCGCTTCCACGCCGCTTTTGGTATCTGGTCGCCTGCCCATGAGAGGGAGGCGATAGCGATCATGAGAAAGTACAGAAGGCGGGTGCTGCACGAGCGAAGCATAGGCGCTCCCCGAGGGCGTATTTGACTTAGAAAATCGTTATTGTACTGTATGTACCTGCACTGCTGAAAAAATCTTTCACCGCTGAAACGCGGTCATTTAGAGGACTGGTTCCGATCACCCGAGATCACGCCTTCCCCCTCGCGCACTCGATAATAAGCATCGGCTTTCAGGTTGCCCAAAGTTTCGAGTTTGCCGGAAGGCCATCGGATTTCGACTGCATCCACCTTGCTTGCGGTTCCCAGGCCAAAGTGAACCCGCAGGTCGTTTTGAGAGAGATAGCCGCCGCCGCTGTGAACTTCATCGACTTGCGCCGATGACCCAGCCGTGATCTTTACTTTGGCTCCAATGGCGAGCCGATTGCTTTGTCCGCCGCTCAACTGGAAGCCGACCCAGTGCTGGCCTTCTGCCCCGGTATTCCGCAGGATCATTGGCGGACCATCGATGTTCTCGACGACCAGGTCAATTTTGCCGTCGTTATCGAGATCGCCAAATGCCGCTCCGCGGCTGGGTTGCGGAACAGCCAGCGCCGCCCCGGCAGTTGCGCTGACATCCTCAAACCTTCCGCCGTGGCGATTGCGAAACGCGAGTTTCCGCTCGCGATATTTTGCGCCCGATTTAAGCGAATCAACCTGCGGATAAACATGGCCATTCACCACCATCAGATCGGCCCAGCCGTCATTATCAAAATCGGTGCACGCGGTTCCCCATCCCAGGTAAGGACTGGTGACATTCGCAATCCCCGCAGCTCGCGCGATGTCGCTGAAATCAAGTCCGCCATTGTTGCGATACAGCGAGTTGTACTGATCTTCGAAATTGGTAATGTGGACAGAAAAACGCCCGCTGTGGTCGTAGTCGCACACCGATACTCCCATCCCGGACATTTCGCCGCCATCCCCACTGACGGCGGTACCGGACAGGAAGCTCACGTCGGTGAAGTGCCCGTTACCATCATTGCGGTACAGATAGTTTGGCGTCGAATCATCCGCAACGAAGAGATCAGGACGGCCGTCGTCGTTGAAATCGCTCCAGATGACGCCTAAGCCGTAATAGCCGGCACGGTCCTCCACGCCCGCGGTGTTCGAGACATCACTGAACGTCCCATCCCGGTTATTGTGGTAAAGAGTGTCGCCGATGCCTTTAAGCCCACGTGGACCGCACTGCACCGGAAGCCCCCGGAAATGGCAGGTTGCACCGACCCCAAATTTCGGAAGGTTATGCAAATCGAAATCAACGTAGCGGGTGATCATGAGATCAGCAAAACCGTCGCCGTCATAATCCGCGAAAGCCGCGCCGGTAGCCCAGCGCTGGTCGGTGAGCTTCGCTGTTTTGGTTACATCCGAAAAGGTTCCATCGCCGTTGTTGCGATATAGGACCATGCCTTGCGCGCAAGTGACCAGAATGTCGGGCCAGCCGTCGTTGTTGTAGTCTGCGACTGCTCCGCCCATCGCCCAGCACGGATAGCCAACGCCGGCGCGGTCCGTAACGTCAGTAAAGGTTCCATCGTGATTGTTGCGATAGAGCGCACTGCGGGCTTTTTCGCCCTGAAGAGCCATCTCGACCGTGGGCGCATTCGTGAAATAGATGTCCAGCCAGCCATCGCCATCGTAATCCAGCAAAAGAACACCACCGCTCATTGACTCGATCAGATACCTCTTTTCCGGCGAGACCGCGTGCTCAAAATGGATATTGGAGGAAGCTGTGATATCGGTGAAATGGACAGGCGACGGACGTTCGCTCTGCGCAGGCACGATTTCCTGGCCAGGCAAGACGCAGAACAGCAGAGCAGCCAGCACCAGCACAATGTGTTGTCGCAAGCTGATCAAACTAGTTTGACTGCGGAGTCTCTTGCCCGCGGCGACGGCTCTTCAGAGTCTGATAAAGCTGCATCTCTCGCGCGGCATCTTCGCTGCGGGAATCCCGCTTGTACGCCAGAGACAACTGGTAATGCGGATAGTCGCTGTCGGGAATCAGCTTCACCGCGTTTTCGAGGCTGGCAATGGCCGATTTGGTTTCCCCCTCTTCCAGTTGCAGCTTGCCCAGCTGGTAAAAAGCCTCGCCATAATTCGGATTTTGCCGAATCACTTCCTGTAAAAGAGGCAGCGCCTCGTCTTTCTTCTGCGCCTGAAGCAATGCGAAGGCGAGATGATAGCGCGTTTCGGTGCTGCCGGGATCAAGCTTAAGCGCCGCCTGCAACTCAGGAACGGCTTCCGCCGGGCTGCCCTGGTAAATAAGGACAAGCCCGACCAGAAAGTGCGTATGCGCCTGGTTGGGATCGATAGCTATAGCTTTACGATATTCCTCGAGCGCCGAAGCATAGATCTTCTGGTCGGCATAGGCATCGCCTAACAAAAGATGGACCTCAGCCGAATTCGGGTTCGAGGCCTCAATCGCCTTCAGTCGGTCCACACCCTTGGTGTAATCGCCGGTCTTCACCATCGATACCGCATAGGCATAGCCCAGCCCTGGATCCGCCGTCACCTGCGGCTCGATTGGCCGCAGCGCCTCCAGCGTTTCACGATATCTTCCGGTGCTGTAATAGCTAAGGCCCAGCGCCGCCCGGGCGCGGAGATCATCCGGCTTGCTTTGCAGATGCCGTGCCAGCGGCGGAATCGCCTGCTCAAACTGATTGGCGTAAAACGCAGCCATCCCCAGGTTGCGGTCAACAGTCGCGAGATTTGGGTCCCACTGCGCTGCGCTTTTGAAATAGGCCAGCGCACCCGGAAAATCACTGCGGCTTGCCGCCGCGACTCCGAGATTGTTGTATGCATCGGCCAGCGCCGGCCGTAGCTGGTTTTCGTACTCTTCAGCTTTCTTTGTTTCCGCGGGAGAAGCGCTTGCCTGTTCGGAGATGGCTTCCACCTCTTTTTTCTGCAGGCCGGGCGATTTTGGAATCTGTAATTCTTTTGCAGTTCTCGGCTGTTGCGCACGGGCCTCCTGCGAGGCCTTCAATTCCTTTTCGCCCTCTTCTTTCCTGCCAGTCTGCAATAACAGCCTGCCCAGCACATAATGCGATCTTCCCACCTGATACTCGTTTTGCGAAACCTCTTTGGTCAGCGCAATGGACTTCCGCAGGGCCGCCTCCGCCTCCGGCAACCGGTTTGCGTCGGCATACATCTGGCCAAGGTAAGCCAGAGGCTCTGGATTTTGCGGCTCGAGCTCAGAAGCGCGCTTCAATTCCCGCTCGGCTTCCGCTTCGCGATGCTGCTTCATGGCGATGTAACCGAGCATGTAATGGCTGCGGAAGTCGTCCGGATTGTTTTTCAATTCCGCCTGGAATTCCGGAATCGCTTCCACGAAACCGCCTTCGCTGTCGCGATCCAGATACGACATGCCCATCAGCAGGTGAACGGTGCGCGCTTTTGGATCTTTCACCAGCGCTTTTTTGAGCTCGGCCAGAGTCTGGTCGAAGTATTCACCTTCGCGATAAGCGCGCGCGTACATAATTCGCAGGCTGGCGCGATCGCCTAGCCCGACGGCCATCTCGTCAAACAATACCGATGCTCGGGTCAAGTCTCCGAGTTTGATATATGTGAGGCCAAGCATGTAACCGATATCGAATTTCGGCGACGCAACCACCGCAGCTTCGAGGTGCGGCTTCGCCTTTTCATACTCGCCCTGCTCAAAGAACACGCGCCCAAGCACGGTATGAATCTGGGGACTCTCAGGCGCCAGTTTTAACGCCTGTTCAGCCTGCTCTCGTGACTCGGGGAGTTTTCCCGCCAGAAAAAGCGAAGTGGCGTAGTCGAGATGCAGATTGGGATCATCGCCGCGAAACGCAATTGCCTGATCGAAAGCTGCCGCCGCATGGTCGAAATCTTTGGCGCGCGACCTTGAATTGCCGATGCGCCGCAACGCTTCCGCGATGAATAGCTTGTACTCCGATTCGGCCTTTTGCTGATCTCCGCCGATCTGAAAAGTGCGCGCCGCGTCGTAGTGCTGTTGCAAATCGTCGGGCTTGCCAGATTTGGCTGTCACGGGCTTTGATGGCTTCGCAGCTTCGGAAGGCTTGCGGGGCTTGGCCGTCTGAGCAACCGAGAGAAAAGGCACCAGGGACAACGCGAGAAGAAAAAACGTACTGCGGCGGGAACCCATGTTTAAGGAGCGAAGTGCTCTGAAAAGAATAAAGGGTGGGGCTTGGATGAAGTCAAGCCCCACCCCAGTGTGGGAGGACAACAAGCTAGAAGGTAAATTTCAATGCGTACTGAATTTCACGCGGTCCGCGGTCCTTGCTGGCTGTGCCATAGTTCGGGTCGCGCGTGAACGCCCCGATTACGTTGCCCGGACCGACCGGCTGCCCGAAGCACGGATTGTTTGCATTGTTCACGTTTTGAGTGTTGCAGACGGATGCGTTCCCCGTGTTCAAGACATTGTTAACACCTACAAAGCCTTGGGCATTTCCCAGAAATTGAGTTGTGTTAAATAGATTGTAGAACTCCATTCGGAATTGCAAGCCGAGCCGCTCCGTCAGCTTAAAATTCTTGTAAACCGAAAAATCGGTATTTGCTATGCCTGGCCCAGAGCAATCTCCTACCCCGGCGCTGCCGAATGTGCCCACTTGATACCCGGTCAGCGTGTAACGGTTAGGGTTGAGCCATTGGAATTTTGGTGAGCCTGACGGGGCACGGCAGCCTTGTCCCGCAACCAGCAATGGTCTGACGTTAGTTTGGTTAGTACCGGTTCCGGCGATTCCTCCCGTGTTCCCGCCGCCGATGTCCAAACCGTTCTGAGCATACGTGGTCATCGACGGGCCGCTGGTGTAGTTCAGGATAGTAGCCATTTCCCAACCGCCCGCCGCGGCTTTGAGAAACCCATTTTGCCCGATCAGGGATGGAAGACTGTAAACGATATTGGCAGTAAAAATATGCGGGCGGTTAATTTGGCTCGGGCCGTAATTCAGGCGCGGATTGGCAGGATCGAGCAGCAGACTGGTTTGATTAACGTTCCCGCTGTTGGTTATGTCAGCATTCGACAGGGACTTTGACCAGGTATACGCAAATTGAGCGTCCAACGATCTCGTAAACTTCGATCGAAACAGCACCTGGAGAGCGTGATAATTCGAATCTCCACCCCAGAAGGCTTCATTGATAGCACCCCAACTGCCCGCACCAAAAGGGCGCAAGGCGCCGGCGTTGCTGAGTGCGAACGCAAGCCGATCTGCAGCCGGAACGCGGTTTGCATCTGTGTAGGTTAGCAGGTGAATGCCTCGATTACCGACATAAGCCAACTCCAATTTCGAATTCCGAACAATTTCCCGTTCAACCGTCAAATTCCATTGCCAGGTGTTTGGCAAATCAGATCCCGGATCCTGGCTGAAACCTGGAGTACCCGAAGCCGTGATGGTTCCAGGTCCAGGAGGAGTATCAAAAGTGCGGTTATAACTCGCACTTAAAGAAAAGGGCGGATTGGTTGCCATCTGCAAAGTGTTATTGAGACGCTCGCGCTGGAAGAATTGACCAACGCCGGCACGGATCGACATCTTGCCATCCCCGCGCGGATCCCAGGCGACACCCAGTCTCGGAGCGATGGCGTGATTATTTTGTTCTTTCAAAGCGCGACTGTCCGCGTGCACGCCGGGAGAAAACCCTGCATCCGCGCAGAAGTTGGTTCCAGGAGGAAGAACCAATCCATTACACGGATCATTACCCAGCGCCGGGTTGTAGGCGCTGGCCTCGAAGGTGGCAATTCTATCCGGCCCGCTGTACGGCATGCGCAGGAATGACCAGCGGATTCCATACTCGAGGGTCACATTGCGACGAATCTTCCAGCTGTCACCAAAGTAGGTCTCGAAATCGTGCCAGCGAATTTGGGAAAACGGATTTGTTTGCAGTTCGCCGCCGTTCCACGCGATGCCATCCCACAGCATGTTGAACGCGCCATTGGACGTAACTCCTTTTGGCGCGGTAGGTCCACTGGTGGCAGTGGGATCGCATGTACCTGCGGGGCAACTCCATTTTGCGCTGCCGTAAAACGCGTTCTCTTGCGACTCGTTATTCACCAACTCATTCTTCTGGTTATTAGTCGCGAGGAACCCTACTTTGAAAGTATGCGTTCCCATAACCTTGGAGAAATCGTCTTTAAAGATAAAGAGCTGCTCGTTGTTGTGCCACGGTGCCTGAGTCCAGAGATTGTCGCCAGTCGCAGCATTAGCACCGATTCCACCCCAGAATCCTGGATAACCGATCTTAGTTCCCTGAAATTTGGTTGCAAAGCCAAAGAAGGGCGGCGCGTTGCTGTTGATCGTGTCATTCAGACCAGGGTTGGTGCCCGCACGATCGACGGTGATCCGATTTGAAGCGTAAGAAATCTGGAAATCATTTACGGCAGTGCTCCCAAGCAGCTTCGTCAACTTGATGGTGGCCTGATAGCCGGGCTGCTTCCAGCTGCTTTCAATCGAAGGGTATGGATCCTCACCCCAAAATCCGAGCGTGCTGGGGAATGGCTGTTCCCAATGATCCTGCGTGAATCGTCCCATCAGGCTCCAGGTGCTGGCAATCTTATAGTCAACGCGGACGTTCTCCTCGCGCCAATAAATCGGAGCAGTCAAAGACTGCGCCCAATTCTTACAATTTACGGGATTCGCCACGTTTGGATCCGGCAACATCGCCAGATAAGGACTGCCACCCTTCGACAAAACGTAACCATCCTGACCCGCGGGCGCCTGATTGATATTTGTCCATTGCACAGCCGGATTGGAGGGATCGAAAACTTTAGGATCGCAAGCGGAGCCATCGTTGGCCAGGTCAGGT
>QHZY01000035.1 GCA_003224855.1 Acidobacteriota bacterium
ATCGGCGCAATCATCGGGACGGGAATTTTTGTGCTGACAGGCGCGGCTGCCGCGCTTTACGCCGGACCGGCGATCGTCTTCTCATTCATGCTGGCCGCGCTGGGGTGCGTATTCGCCGGACTTTGCTATGCCGAGTTTGCCTTGATGATACCCATCGCCGGATCGGCTTATACGTACGGCTACGCCACTCTGGGCGAGATTTTTGCCTGGATCATCGGCTGGGACCTGATTCTTGAATACGCGTTTGGGGCCGCGACTGTGGCCTCTGGGTGGAGCGGTTATGTTTTGAGCCTGCTGCAGGATTTCGGCATTCACATTCCGCCATCGCTGGCGGGAACTCCGGGGGCGCAGTTTGTTTATTACCACGGGCGATGGGAAGCGATTGGACGGATCTCGAAGACATTAGCTGCCAATGGTGTTGATCCCGCTTCACTTCAGCATCAGACCGGCGTTTTCAACCTGGTGGCGTTCTTAGGCATTGCTCTGGTAACGACTATTCTGGTGATCGGCATTAAGGAATCGGCCAACGCTAATTCGATGATTGTAGTTATCAAAGTCACGGTATTGCTGATTTTCATCGCTCTGGGCGGCGCTTATATCCTGAAGCATGCCGATCAGGCCTCCGCCAACTGGACGCCATTCTTGCCGCCTAACGAAGGCGAATTCGGGAAATACGGCTGGACAGGAGTGGTAAGAGCGGCGGGGGTCATTTTCTTCGCCTACATTGGGTTTGACGCGGTTTCTACCGCCGCGCAGGAAGCGAAGAACCCCAAGCGCGACATGCCGATCGGTATCCTCGGCTCGCTGGTGATCTGCACCATTCTCTACATCCTGGTGGCAGGCGTGCTTACCGGCCTGGTTAAATATGACGTGCTGAACGTGCCCGATCCGATTGCGATCGGAATTGACAAAACCGGCGTGCGCTGGGGCAGCCTGCTGGTCAAGTTAGGCGCCATCTGCGGACTGACCAGCACCATGGTGGTGATGTTGCTGGGGCAATCGCGGGTGTTCTTTTCGATGTCGCGTGACCGGCTTCTGCCGGAATGGTTCAGCACAGTGCATACGAAATTCCGCACCCCCTATATCTCTTCCATTTTCGTTGGAATCTTCGTAGCCATATTTGCTTCTGTGATTCCGATCGCCATCCTCGGTGAGTTGGTGAGTATTGGTACGCTGCTGGCGTTCGTAATCGTTTGTGCCGGCGTCTGGGTGCTGCGGCGAACCGATCCCAATTTACCGCGTCCATTCAAGACTCCGCTGGTGCCGTTTGTGCCTATCATGGGAGCCCTGATCTCATTGCTGATGATGGCAGGCCTGCCCGGAGATACCTGGCTTCGGCTCATCATCTGGCTGATCATCGGCATGTTCATTTATTTCTTTTACGGCCGATATCACAGCCGGGTGCAGACGGCGCTGGCCGCGGGTACACCCAAGCGCACGCCTTCCATGGCGGATTAGAAGTTCTTCGTGGGCACATCTCGCTTGCGGACAGCCGTCAGCGGCTGTCCGGGTTTCTCACCCAGGCTCAAGCCAGGAGCCGAGCCTTCCTTTATAGTTCTCAAGAGCAAAGTCCGATGAAGATTGTCAGCGCAGCTGAGATGCGAGAGATCGATCGCGCTACCAGCGAGCGATTTGGTGTGCCTTCCCTTACGCTTATGGAGAACGCCGGCGCGGCAGTGGCACGGTTTGCGCTGAAGCTCTATCCGCAGGCTAAGAGCTTCGGCGTGATCTGCGGCAAGGGAAACAACGGAGGTGACGGATTCGTAGCTGCCCGCAAACTGCATGAGGCCGGAAAGACAGTCCGGGTCCTGGTGCTGGCGGAATCATCGGAACTGCGCGGCGATGCAGCGCAGATGTTTCAGCGGCTTCCGGTTGCGGCATCTGTGACTGTGGCGACCTCGACAGGTGATCTGGAAAATGAAAGCGCGCTGAAATGCGACGTTCTGATCGATGCAATTCTGGGCACCGGTTTCAAACCGCCGGTTCAGGGCATCTATGCAGCGGCGATTTCCGCCATGAATTCCAGCAGGGTTCCGGTGATCGCAGTGGATATCCCGTCGGGCGCCGATGCCGACTCGGTCATCCCCAATGCAAGCCTCGTGGCGAGGGCAGGCGCGGTGGTCACCTTCACCGCTCCGCGTCCGGCACACGTGTTCGGACACTTTACCGACGGCCCGACGGTGGTAGCGCCGATAGGATCGCCTGAAGAAGCGGTTGTGTCGAGGCTTCAGCTGCAGGTGATTACACCGCGTGACTTTCCGTCTCTGCTTGCGCCGCGCTTGGCTGATTCGAACAAGGGCAATTTTGGGCATGTGCTGGTCGTCGGTGGCTCGCTAGGTAAGGCAGGCGCAGCCGCCATGGCGGGCATGGCTGCGCTGCGGGCGGGTGCCGGACTGGTGACCGTCGCGACTCCTAAATCGGTGCTGCCCACCGTTGCTGGATTCCATCCGGAGCCGATGACCGAGCCGCTTGAAGAAACAGAGGCCGGAACGATATCCCTGCGAGCTCTCGAATACGGCCGCATGGACTTGCTTGCGAAAGGCAAGACTGTTTGTGCGATCGGGCCGGGGATTTCGCGAAATGACGAGACCGCCGAGTTTGTGCGCACGGCGGTTAAGAAATATAAAACGCCGACCGTTCTCGATGCCGATGGCCTGAATGCTTTCGAAGGGCGTTCGGGCGAACTCGATGGTACAGGCCGGATTCTGGTGATCACGCCGCATCCCGGCGAGATGGCACGATTGGCGGGGATTTCAATCGCGGACGTGCAGAAAGATCGGCTTGGTGTGGCGCGACGGATCGCCCGGGAGCACGCCCTGATTGTGGTATTGAAAGGTCACCGCACGCTGGTTGCGAAGCCGGATGGCGAGGTCTGGGTAAACACCACCGGCAACCCCGGAATGGCGACCGGAGGTACCGGGGACATCCTTACGGGTATGACAGCGGGACTGATGGGCCAGAGCACTGACGACGAACTTACAGCGGTGGTCGCCGCGGTTTACCTGCACGGGATGGCTGGAGACATTGCGCGTGAGCGGTTAGGCGAGAAGTGCCTAGTGGCCAGCGATCTGCTTTCTGGCCTGCCGGAGGCGTTTCGCCGTGCTACGGAAGCCTCGAACGATGTGGCTATCTCGTTTTGATTGTCATTGATGGCCCTGGGTACTAGAGCGTTCAGATTCAGTACAGGCAACTTCAGTAATCTCCCCCTGGATGCTGCCGATGTGAAAGAGTGAGGTGCTTATGACTCACTTCCCACAGGTGAATTCCCAGCGTCGCGCTCCTCGTGCTCAATTGGGGGGATCGGTGCCGGCGGTAATCATGCTTCAGGATGGCGGGCGAACCAAGGCCAGACTTCAAACCGTTTCCGTCACCGGCGGGCTTCTGAGACTCACCCAATCTCTGGAGCAGGGCGATTTTGTAGAGATCGCTTTCCAGACGCAATCCGGCCCGGTGCGGGGCATGGCGGAGATGCTGGCTGCGAACCGCACCCGCTCCGAGGTGATCCAGGCATTCCGTTTTCTCGCCCTGGGCGATGAAGACCATCGCGCCTTGCGTACGGTGCTTGAGTCGGCAGCCGACCAGAGTTTTGCGGGCTTGCGTTCCAAGCAATTCTCAAAGAGCAACGCATTCTGATCCGGTCTTCGTTCCCGTTATACTGATCAGATTCCGACCAGGATCACCAGCCAGGAATTCCTTACCCGATCGGCCGAAGAAACGGTTTCCGTCGGGCGAGAACTTGCGGCCATACTCTCACCGCCCAAATTAGTTCTGCTGCGTGGCAACCTGGGCGCGGGCAAGACCACCCTGGTGAAAGGGATTGCTGCCGGTTTTCGGGCTGCCTCAGAGGATGAGGTCAATAGTCCCACTTTCACCCTTATTCATGAATATCGCGGGCCATCAGCCGACTTATTTCATATCGATTTATATCGGGTGGATACAGCGCGCGAGTTGGAGACCCTGGGACTGGACGACCTGACCAGCGAGCGCAGCGTTCTGCTGATAGAGTGGGGAGAGAAGTTTGAGCGGTTCCGGCGCGAGCGGGACGTTGAGATCGTGCTGGAAGTTACCGGAGAGAATCGAGAAGACCAGGGAACAACAGGAAAAGGAAACCCAGAAGGAGCGGCCACAAAGAATTCTGGGAGTGGTGCCACAATTTACGGTTACAGATATCAAAAACGCCCGTCCTCTAAAACCGTCACAAAAGTTCGGGCTGTTTGCCCGCTCGGCTTTCGACCCGGTGCAGTTCGCAATTGTCGGTGTACAGGCGGGAATAAGCCAGGCCACCAATAGCTTTTCAGGTTACGGTCAAGGTGCGGAAGGCTTTGGAAAACGCTATGGCGCAGCATTCGCGGACCAGGCATCTTCCGGTTTTTGGGGCACGTTCGTTTACCCAAGCTTGCTGAAGCAGGATCCGAGATATTTTCGGCTCGGAGAAGGTAGTTTCAGCAAGAGAACGTCCTATGCAGTTTCGCGGGTTTTTGTGACCCACGCCGACCAGGGCGGGAAACCGTTCAACTTCTCAGGCATCATGGGAGCCCTGACTGCCGGCGGAATTTCGAATGCGTATTACCCCTCCCAAGATCGTGGTGTAGGACTCACCTTCAGCAGAACCGGAATCGCACTTGGCTATACCATGGCAGGATATGTCTTCAACGAATTCTGGCCGGACATCCACAACAAGCTCTTTAAAAACAAGCAGTAGCTTCTCTCGCGGCGAGGGTGTCTTCAGAAACCCATGATGTTGTAGCCGCAATCAACGTAGATAACCTGCCCGGTAATGCCTGAACTGGCGTCCGATGCCAGGAACACCCCGGTTGATCCGACCTCAGCGACATCGACATTGCGCTGTAATGGAGCACGTTCAGCATGTGATTTCAGCATGTCGCTGAGACCTGAAATTCCGCGCGCAGCCAGCGTCTTGATCGGCCCGGCCGAGATGGCGTTTACGCGAATCCTCCGCTTTCCGAGATCGTATGCAAGATAGCGCACACTGCACTCCAGCGCGGCTTTCGCAACCGCCATTACGTTGTAGTGAGGCACAACCTTTTCTGCTCCGTAGTAGGTCATGGTGATGATGCTTCCGCCATCTTCCATCAGCTGCGACCCAGCGCGGGCCAGCGCAATCAATGAATAAACGCTTACGTCGTGCGCAATGCGAAAGCCTTCGCGGCTGGTGTTAACGAATTCGCCTTTTAACTCCTCAGCGGGAGCGAAGGCGACGCTGTGTACCAGCACGTGCAGCTTGCCGTACCGTTCTTTCAATTTCGCAAACAGTTGATCAATTGCAGTGTCGCTGGAAACATCGCACATAAACCCTTCAGCACCGGGCAAAGAAAGAATCAGGTCCTTGGCTTCCTGCTCTAAACGCTCGTTCTGGTAAGTCACTGCCAGTTGCGCGCCCGCCTGGTGCAGGCCCTGGGCGATCGACCAGGCGATCGACCGCTTATTGGCGACTCCGAAGACAACAGCCACACGGCCCTGAAGCTCGGCTGACATGAGAGGCTCCGATCAGAAAGTAAACAGGAAGGATAACAGTCAGCAGAGCTGAAATACTACTTTCAGGATTTCTAAAAATCAGTTCTCAGATCTCAGATGTGGAGTTCTCAGTTTGTTAACCGACAGTAATGGTTTCTTCAGAAACGCTGGCTCGAACCGGCCAGCTTGCGCTTACGAACGCGATTACATAGACCAGGCCGATAATTGCGAAGCCGGCCACCAGGCTGTACTGCGCAACCGCGCCCACCAGAAATCCGAGTACGATCTGCAGCATTGTGCCGAGGAAATAAAAAGTGTTCTGCACCCTGCCCATGTAGTGTTGCGGGACCTGCTGCATGATAGTTGTATTGATCGCAATACCGGCCACCCCGCGGCCCGAACCCATGATTCCATATGCTGCCACCGCGAGCGCCAGGGCGGGCGCAAGTGGCGCGACCGTCATGCACAGCGCCAGAGCGCCCATGAAGATGGCAATCGCGCGTTTCCCGCCGACTTTAGCAATCAGTGCCGGCGCGTAGATTGCGCTGACAAATGCTCCCACTCCCCAGCCCGCATTCAGCCATCCGTAGCCGACTGCGCCACTGTGGAATACGTTGTCGCTCAAAGGAGCAGTCACGACCACGCCGGTAAGCATGGCGCCGAGAAACAAGGCCCAGCTTAGTCCAGTGAAGATCAGGCTGCGATTATGGAGAACAAATGCGAAACCGTCTCGCATCTCTCGGCTGAATCTGGTGAATGCAGTTTCGGCGGCGACCATATCCGCCTGCAGCTCCGCGGGCCGGCGCACAATGTGCCGACCTTTGCGCACCGCAAAATAACACAGAAACGAAACCACATAAGTGGAAACATCAATCAACAGAACTCCGCCAATACCGATGTGGTTGTACACAAAGCCTACGATCGACCCGGCGATCAGCCATCCGCCCTGTATGCCCGCCAGCAGGAAGGTGTTGGCGTGCACGAACTCCTCACCTGGAGTCAATTCCTGAATCAACGCGGTAATGGTCGGCCAGAACATCCAGAAGCCCGCGGCCACCAGCGTATTCATCAGGTATAACTGCCAAAGTTTGACTCTGCCGGAAAACGCGAGCAGAGCAACGATAAGGATCACCACTGCGCGCGCGGCATCGAGCATCATCACCAGCCATCGCCGATCCTCACGATCGATAAGCACTCCTGTAAACGGCAGCATTAACATCGCAGGCAAAGTCTGCAAGACGGCAAATGTCCCGAGCGCGATCTCAGAGTGGGTAGCCTGCAGAATGTACCAGGCCACTGCGGCGGAGTTCATTCCACTGCCGAGCATGGAAATTAAATTCGCGGCAAATACAAATCGTAGAGAGCGCTTCTGCAGAATGGAACGCATTGTTTTCAGACTACAGCAAGCAGGATGAGCCGCCAAAGCAGTGGAGCCCTAGCGTTTGAGAAAAAGTTGTTTTTGACTGGCTCTCCAGAAAAGATAGACGGCGAGCATAATCATTTCCGGCTCGATGGCATGCTTGTATCGGGGAAAGGGATTTACCAGGTAATAGGGAAGCGGATAGACGATCAGAAAACAGGCAAGCAGAAAGCTTGCAGGAGTTCCCGCGCGGACAGTAAGAAACACCCCCGCCCAGGCGAACAAAGCCGGCAACAGAAACGCCATATGACGCGCCAGCCGCAGGTCATAACCGGCGACATAATTTGCCTGGGGCGGCCCAATCCAGAAATAGAAGGCACGTTGCAGGCTGAACCATGCAAAGCGAGCTGGATGTTCTCGAATAAACTGGTTCAATTCCCGCTGCTTCAACTCCATAAAGCGGATTTCACCAAGTTCCTGAAATTGACGCATTGCTTCCAGGTCATTTCCCGGATGCTCGCTGCGCGTCCAGAGCCCCTGTGACTGGTCGTTGTTTGCCATGTGCATTTCAAGCGGCAAATTATCACGAATAAAAATGAATTTTCCGAATGCCGCATAATTGCGGACCAGCCACGGTGTGACCACCAGCGCCAGCATGACCAGGGCCAGAGCGGCTTTCACAAGAGATTGCCGGAACTGTGCTGGATGCAGCAGCCAGAGAAGAAAACAGGGCAGCAAAGAAAGAATTGCAGTGTTGGTGAGAGCGATCACTCCCCACAGCAGGCCGAACACAATCCAATCGCTCAACCGACCAGTTTGTTTCAGGCGCAACACCAGCAGAAAAACGAGGCTCAGAAGAAACGCGCTGAGGCTCATCTCCCACACCACTCGCACCGGCCAATAAATCGCATATGGAAACAGTGCCCATGTCCAGGCGGTAGCACGTGCTACCTTCTGGTTGTAAATGCGAATGGCGATTTCATACAGGGTCCAACAGGTGAGCGACGAAAATATGCTGTTGAACACCAGAATCAGCCATGCCGAAAACGGTGTGTAGCTGCCGAACAGCTTGAACACCCCCGCAAGAATGCAGGGATAAACGGGCGGCGCCCAGGCACTGGGGCCGGTGGGCAGATCGGTCGGCGAACTGAATCCCTGGCCAGACGCGATTGCACGCGCGATCCGGCCCATCTCCCATCCAAACTGAAAGTGGTCGCGCCGGGGAGTGATGCGGTAGGTGTGGCCGGCAGTAATGACCGCAACACGCAGCAGAAATGCGACTAATACGATGAAAAAAATGGAATTGCGCCAGCGTCCGCGCGCCATGTGCGGCGAATATAGCACAATGTTGCGGCACGCATGCCCGTAGAAGAACCCTTGCTTCTGTACGCCGGCAGAGCTACGATTGCGCCGCTAAGCGGGGGTGTTCCATGAAACGCTGTTTGTTTTTAGCTTCTTTCCTGCTGATAGCCTCTATCACAATTGCGCAATTACAGAAAATTTCCCTGCCGGCTGGCACGCCGGAAGATAAAGCCCTGCAGGCTGCTTCCAACGAGCCAGACGCGCAGAAAAAGTTAGCCATGTACCAGGACGTAGTGCAGCAGTTCGGTTCGAATCCTGGCGCTGTGGCGTTCGCGAACTGGCAGATTTCGCAGCTTTACCAGAATGCTGCAGACCTCGATAAGGCGCTGGAATTCGGAGACAAAGCGTTGGCGGCAACGCCGCGCAACCTTGACATTCTCGTCTCTCAGGCCAACATTGCGCAGCAGAAGAAAGATAATGCCAAAGTGCTGGACTACGCTGTGCGCGGCGGACAAGCGTATGGTTCAATTGGAAAGCAAACCAAGCCTGACGGAATGAGCGATCAGGATTTCGCGAGCCACCTCGAAGACGAACGCAATGAGGCCAAGAACTCATATGAATTCCTCGAGTCCGCCGCCTTCAATGTGATTGCTTCGGAAAACGATGCCAAGGCGCGCATGAGCCACATCGAAAGCTTCACGCCGGCATTCCCGAATTCGCGTTTCGACGAACAAGTGGCCTCTTACGCCATGGTTTCTCTCTCGCAGCTTAAAGACAACCAGCGGTTGATCGCTTATGGGGAGAAGGCTCTGCAGACTAATCCCAATAGTCTTCCTACCTTGCTGCTGCTGGCCGGCACCTTTGCTGATGATCCCAAGCCGGGCAGCCTGAACAAAGCCAGCAGCTATGCGCAGAAGGCAATCGAAGTGGCCAAAGCCGATGCTCCGGATGCAGACCGCTCACGCAAGCTTTCGGCGGGTGTTGCGCATTCCACACTGGGATATGCGCTTATGAAGCAGGACAAGACGCAGGCGGGGGCAGCGGAACTGAAAAGCGGAGCCACGCTGCTGAAAGGGCTGGATGACCAGCAGTATGCGATTACGCTTTACCGCCTTGGCTATGCCTATGCCAAGCTGAACAAAGTAACCGAGGCTCGGGAAGTGCTGATGGAAGCCGCCAAGATTCCTGGTCCGGTGCAGCAGATGTCGCAGGATCTGCTTACCAAGGTGAATGCAGCGCGGGCGAAGGCGAAGTGAAATTGTAGAACTGGTTCGAAGAACCAGTTTTGATAAACCAGTTTTGAAAGGGCACAGCTTTAGCCGTGCCGCACTGGCCAACAAACATGGGGGCTTTGGCCCCCCGGTCACTTAATGACGCACCAGATCGTCAGACAACAACTGCGCTTTGACTGCGAGATTGTGCGCCCTATCCAGGTCGCCGGCTGCCTCCGCCGTTCGGGCCTGCTCGACGTAGGTCTGAATCTGCTTCACTATTTCCAGTTTTGAACTGTCGAGCTGCTGGCTATCCAGCTTCTTCAAGTTCGCATCGGTGCTGGCAAGTAATTGTGCTGTGCCCTGGCGGTGCTCGGAGGCCTGCGCGTCGCTCATACCAGGAACAATCTGTACTGTCGGCTCTTCCGTGCTGCCGTTGCGCACGACCTTCTTTGTGTTGGCTGCCTTCTTTGCCCCCTTCTGGCGTCGCGGCCTCTTTTTAGCCGGTCGCGCAGTCGCTGGCGTTTGTGCAGGAGAGGGAGACGGGACTGGGGTTGCTTCCGGCGTGGCTACCTGTGCCGGGGGATTTTCCTGTAATAACAGGGCCGCCGGCATCACCCAACCTGCTAAAGGAAGTATCACCATCGCGACTGTGCCGGCCAGAGTCATCTTTTTATCGTGATGTGATCAGGTCAAATCGAGCAAACATCATGTGCGTTTTTCTGGCGGCTTCAACTGCGCATGACTGCCTCGGTCAGTGCAGGAGTAGCCGCAGCCACTAGCGGAAGCTGTAGTCGAAAGGTGGTGCCTTCGCCTTCTTTTGAATCGAAATCCACCAGGCCGTAATGCCATTGGAAAATCTGGTAAGTCTGGGCCAGTCCGATCCCACTCCCGCCTTTCTTGGTCGTGAAATACAGTTCGAACATTTTGTCCTGGATGTCGGGTGATATGCCGCCGCCCTGGTCGCTGATTTCCGTAATTACGCTATCGTTCTCCTTGCGTGCGGAGATGGTAAGCGTGCCGCCTTCGGGCATGGCCTGAACGCCATTCAGGACGACATTCAAAATTGCCTGCTTGATGAAGTCACAATCGATTTTCACGGTCAGCGGTTCCGGCGAAAGCTGACAACTCACGTTCACATTGTGCTGCGCCGCGTCCGGGACCGCCAGCGCGACTACATCTTCGAGGACCCTTCTGAGATCGGTTTCGTCCAGGCGAAGTTCGCGCGGACGGGTGAAGTCCACCAGAATCTGCACCACCCGGTCCAGGCGATGGATCTCGTTGCCAATGATATCCATGTGGCGCCGGGTGTCCGGATCGATCTGGTGCAATTTGGTTTGTAAAAGCTGAAGATGAAGAACAATGGCGTTGATGGGGTTCTTGACCTCATGGGCTACGCCACGCGTCAGCCGGCCGCTGGCAGATAGCCGTCGCGACATTTCAATCTCGTCTTCAATCCGCCGCACCGATTCCGCGTCTCTCAGATTCAACAAGGCGCCAATCTGCGTGCCCTGCTCATGGATGAAATCCAACGAAACCTGAATCCGTTTGGCATTGGGCGCTTCCATTTCGCGGGAGGTGATGGGTACCCCACGCTGGAAGGCTTCCAGCATAGTTGCCCCGAAAGACGAGTGTGGTGAGAAGATCTCCTTTGCCTTATGTCCCAGCAACTCCCGGCGGGGGCGGCCGAGGAACCGCTCCACTGATGCGCTTACCAGCACCACCCGCGTGTCACGCGTAAACAGCATCAGGCCGTCCTGCAGGTTGGCCATGATCTGGTCCACGTTGTCCTTCAGGGCGGAGAAAATTTCTTTGGCATCGCGCATCTGGCGCCCCAGGTGTGCGATCTTCAGGGTTACCAAGCCGTACTCATCCGCCTGCGCGTCAGGATCTGCAAACGTGTGGTCGGGTGCGCCACTCATGGTGTCAAGGCTGCGGCTGATACGTTCGAGCGGCCCGAGAGCGATGTGCGAAAGCACAGCCGCGACAATCAGTGACAGCAGGATTGCCAGTCCCGATAGCACCACCGCGTGACGCAAGCGGGGCGTGAGTTCGTTTTTCACAAAAATGGTTGAAACACCTACCCGGATGCTGCCAAACGGCGCCCCATTGAGCTGCAGCGGGACGCGCACGTCGTAAACCGAAGGCGGGTTGTAAACCAGACGCAATTGACGCTTGAATCCCGCGTCCTGCACGATCTGAAAGTTGGGACGATCCGGAACCTGCTTGCTCAGCAGCTCGGGATTGGTGTGCAGAATGGCCTTACCGTCGAGATCGACAATGGCGGCGTCATAGACCATCGGCCAGGTTCCAACCACGGATTCGAGAAACGTATTCAGGTCGCGGTCCGTGCTCAAATAGTAGGAAAGGGCGCGCCGGGTTGCCTGCTGGTCTTTGGTATCGACCCGCGTGCTGCTCAAGTCGGGGGCTGCGGTGGCGGCCAGATAGGCGAGGTTAGAGCTGATCTGTGCGGCTGACTCGCGCGCTGTAGTAACTCGCTGGCGCAACAGTTCCGAGATGTAAAGATACGAAAACGCGGTGACCAGCGCAGCTGTCATCAGTGTTATCGCCAGAACGATTTGTGTTTTTCTGCGCATGAACCGTGAGCCTTGAAACTCAGCCCCTACTCTTCTTTGAGTGCGGCGGACTCGGCAGTGCTGCTTCCGTATTCCTTTAACTTGTTGTGCAAAGTCTTCAAGCTGATGGCCAGAATTTCCGCGGCCCGGGTCTTATTGTTGTTAGTGGCTTCCAGAGTCTTTAAAATCAACATCTTCTCCGCCTCTTCTACGGTCGTGCCCACGCCCAGCCGCACTGCATCAGGATCTTCGGATGAAGTCTTCAGGCTGGTCTGGCCGAAGCCCGGAGGTAAGTGCTTGGTCTCTACCACCGGCCCGTCAGAAACGATGATGGCCCGCTCCAGGGTATTGCGTAATTCGCGCACGTTGCCTGGCCAGGAATAGTTCTGGAACAGGTTCAGCACCGCGTCGCTGACGCCGGCGACTTTGCGCCCGTGCTTGCTGTTCATTTCGATCAGTAGTGCCTGCACCAGCTCCGGAATATCTTCGCGGTGCTCGCGCAAGGGCGGCATATGAATGTTGAAAACGTTCAAGCGGTAATAAAGATCGTTGCGTAGCTCACCGCGAGAAACCGCTTCCTCCGGCACTTTGTTGGTGGCGGCGAGCACCCGCACATCGACTGTGGTCTCGACTTTGCTTCCCAATCGGCGCAGCTTGCGATCTTCCAGCACCCGCAACAGTTTCGCCTGCGTTGCCACCGGCATCTCGCCAATTTCGTCCAGCAACAGCGTGCCGCCTTCCGCTAACTCGAAACAGCCGGTGCGGCGCTCGAGCGCTCCGGTGAAAGCGCCTTTTTCATGGCCGAAGATTTCACTCTCGATCAGGGTTTCCGGTATGGCCGCGCAGTTTATCGGTACAAAGGGTTTATTACGCCGAGGACTGAGTTCGTGCACCGTTCGCGCCACCAGTTCTTTGCCAGTGCCGCTGGCGCCGGTGATCAGAACGGAAGCAGTGCTGGGCGAGACCATTTCGATCAGGCGAAAGATCTCCTGCATCTTTTTCGATGCGCCCACCAGGCTGCCGAGCGACCCGGAATCCCGTAATTTGCGCCGCGTAACCTCGAGTTCAGTACGGGTGCCGAGCAGCGCTGACGCGTTCTGCAGGATGGTCCGCAGCCGGCTGGTGTCGATCGGCTTGGTGATGTAATCGTATGCCCCCATGCGCATCGCCTGCACGGCGCTATCGATCGTTCCCTGAGCCGTGACCACGATGACGGCCATGGTCTGAGAGTCAGCCGCCAGCTTCTCCAGCAACTCCAGGCCGCCCATGCGCGGCATTTTCATGTCCGTTATTACGATGGAAGGCGACCAGCTATGGATCTTCTCCAGGCCTTCCGCCCCGTCCTGAGCGCTTTCTGCGCGATAGCCCCAGGCCGAAACCAGCTCACAAAGCCCGGTGCGTTCGTTTTCTTCGTCTTCAACAACCAGTATCTTTTCCTGAGTCATAGTTGGATTGCCGCTGCTTAGATGGCCATTATTCTGGGTTCCAGCCATCATCGCAAGGTGGCCAAAGCTCCTCTCAGCGTATCAGTGTGAGACGGCAAGTGGTTCGCGGATTAAAAATTTGGTGCAGATGCGCATTTTGCTTCTTCTTCTTTAGCATCGCGTTGCGATAGTATTCCAACTTGCCAATCGCATCTCCCGGTGGCCACGCCCGTCTAAGGATAATCCGCGTGGCAAACTGTTTCTAATTCGTGGAGGAATTCTGCAATGTCGCTTCGTTCTGTTAAATCAAATACGCTGCTGTTGTTGACCGCAGTATGCGTGGGCTTAAGCGGACTGGCTCAGGGACAAGAACAGCCAGTACCGAAAGCCGATCTCTTTGTTGGTTATCAATGGCTGAATCCAGGCGGGACAGTGCCTGCGCCGTTCCAAAGCCCAACCCGTCCCTTCCCCATGAAATTGAATAGTATCCCGCAGGGTGTGGGAACGGCATTTACCTACAACTTCAGCCGCTATCTGGGGCTGGAGGCCGATTACGGAGGCAACTGGAACAAGTTTGGAAATGAGAC
Organism: Acidobacteriota bacterium; assembly: GCA_003224855.1. Lineage (GTDB taxonomy): Bacteria > Acidobacteriota > Terriglobia > Terriglobales > Acidobacteriaceae > Gp1-AA142. Next base: position 13,936 of record QHZY01000035.1, read on the forward strand.
CACGGCCTCGATTGGCCCGCGGCTCATGTTCCGCGGGGATGGCGCCAACTTCTTCCTGCACACCATGCTGGGATTGAATCGTTTGACAATTCCTCATCTGGACTCTGACAACGGAATTGGTGCGGTGCTGGGCGGCGGCATCGATATAAGTGTTTGGCGGCGCATGTCTTTCCGCCTGATCGAAGCGGACTACGTTTGGGCGCGGCATAATTTTCAGCAGTTCGCGCCTGCTACCGATCCTGATCTGCAGCGGCCGACTTTGAACGGCGCGCGCCTGCGAACAGGGTTGGTATTCAATTTCGGTTTTCCGCCCGCGGTGGCTCCTGCCGCCAGCTGTTCTGTCCAGCCAACCGAAGTGATGGTGGGTGAGCCGATCACCGCAACCGCCACCGCCAGCAACTTTAATCCGAAGCACACCGTCACCTACAATTGGACCAGCAACGGCGGCAAGGTCACCGGTAAAGACAATACCGCGACCATCGACACCAACGGAGTTGCCGGCGGCAGTTACACGGTGACTGCGAACATCACCGATCCGAAGATGAAGAAGGGCGGCGAGGCAAGCTGCACCGCCAACTTCACCGTCAAAGAACCGCCCAAGAATCCGCCCACCATGTCGTGCTCCGCCAGTCCAACTTCGGTACAGGCGGGAACTCCTTCTACCATTACCTGCACCTGCACCAGCCCGGACAACGTGCCAGTGACGGTTTCCGGATGGAATTCAACCGGCGGAACCATCTCCGGCGAAGGCAATACCGCAACCCTGAAGACCGACGGAGCTTCGGCCGGTACCATCACCGTGAATGCGACTTGTACCGATTCGCGGAATCTGACCGGTCCCGGTTCCACTCAGGTCACGGTTGAAACTCCGCCTCCACCGCCGCCACAGGCCAGCAAGCTGAGCCAGTGCGACTTCCCGAATGAGCGGAAGCCGTGGCGTGTGGACAACACCTGCAAGGCCATCCTCGATGACGTCGCTTCGCGTCTGCAGCACGATCCAGATACCAGGCTGGTCATCGTCGGGAATGCTGAGCCAACCGAGAAGCGCAAGAATCTGGCGGGCGAACGCGCCGTCAATTCGAAGGCTTATCTATCGGGCGGCGAAGCCAAGCAGGGAATTGATCCGAGCCGGATCGAAGTTAGGACCGGAAGCGCGGGAAGCAAGACCGCGGAGTATTGGGTCGTTCCTGCTGGAGCCAGCTTTACTGGCGAAGGCACGCAAACAGTGGACGAGAACAAAGTGAAGGCTGTTCCCGACCATCCGGCTGCGCCCAAGAAGCGGGCTGCCAAACCAAAGGCACAGTAGCTGCATGCATCAAAGCCGGTCGAGTCCAGAACTCGACCGGCCTGTTTTTTGCGCTTCCCTTAGGTAACTTGCCGGGCTAGAAGGGGGCTGTCACTCTGGGCCTCACGACGCACACTTTGCGCAGGGGCAGAATTGTCTATGAATCTGGGAAACTTTGGTCGTAAGTTGCTGATTCTGCTGGTAGTTGCAGCAGCATCGGCGGCGTGGGCAGGGCAATGGACAGCGCTCGGTCCGGATGGCGGCGATGTTCGTAGTTTGAGTGTCGATCCGCGCAATCCTGAACGCGTTTTCCTCGGCACCAGTACCGGAAGCATTTTCATCTCCGGCGATGGCGGTCACAACTGGGCGCGCTTTGCGCATCTGGGTGGCGATGATTACGTGCTCGATCACATTCTGATCGATCCGCAGAATCCCAAGCACATGTTTGTGTCGGCGTGGAGCGTAGAGAACCAGCAGGCCGGCGACATCTTCCGTTCGCATGATGGCGGGAAAAATTGGGAAGCGCTGGAAGGCATGCGCGGCAAGTCGGTTCGCGCAATGGCGATTTCGGCTTCCGATTCGAAAGTTCTGGTGGCGGGCGCGCTGGATGGCGTATACCGCAGCAAAGATGGCGGCAATCGCTGGGAGCGCATCTCCGCTTCGAATCAGGCAGAGATCAAGAACATTGAATCGATTGCAGTGGATCCAAAAAATCCTGATGTGGTGTACGCGGGAACCTGGCACCTGGCCTGGAAGACCGATGATGGTGGCGCGAGCTGGCGTCACATCAACAAAGGCATGATCGACGATTCTGATGTGTTCTCGGTGATCGTGGATTCGACCAATTCTTCTATTGTGTATGCCAGCGCGTGCTCGGGAATCTACAAGAGCGAGAGCGCGGGCGATCTGTTCCACAAGTTGCAGGGCATTCCGTTTTCGGCTCGCAGGACGCGCGTGCTGAAACAGGATCCCAGCAATCCGAATACGGTTTATGCGGGAACCACTGAAGGTCTTTGGAAGACGCTCGATGGCGGAAAGACCTGGAAGCGCGTCAGCAATCCGGAAGTGGTGGTAAACGATGTACTGATCGATCCTCGCAACTCGAACCGCGTGTTGCTTGCAACCGACCGCAGCGGCGTTCTGGCGAGCGATGATGGAGCGCAGACTTTCAGCGCTTCCAATCATGGCTACACGCATCGCTATGTCAGCTCGATTCTGACCGACAGCAACGATCCGAATACCATCATGGTCGGTGTTGTGAACGACCGCGAGTTCGGCGGCGTATTCGTCACCCACAACAATGGCCAGGAGTGGCTGCAGAAGAGTTCCGGCCTTGGCGGACGCGACGTATTCACGCTGAAGCAGGCTGCAAACGGCGCGCTGGTCGCGGGCACCAATCGCGGAATGTTCATTCTCGACCGCAACGGTTCGCAATGGCGTCCGATCAACACCGTTGTTGCTGAGACAAAAACCAAGCCGGTTGCACGCTCAAAGAAAAAAGCGGCGAAGCTAGTGGTGCAGACGGTACGGTCTACGCTTGACGCTCGGGTGAACGACCTCGAACTCACAGCCAAGCGCTGGTTCGCAGCAACTTCGTCCGGCTTGTACTCCAGTTCGGATCAGGGGAAGACCTGGATCGGCGGCCCGGTGCTCGGCAAAACCGATTTCGTTGCGGTGGAAGTCAGTTCCGATCTGCTCGCGGTCGCGACCCGCACCAACGTTCTTTACTCGAAAGACGGCGGATCCAGCTGGCAGCAAGCGCCGCTTTCTTCCTACGTCACCAGCATCCACGGTGTCACCTTCGCTCCCAACGGCGAGATTCTGATCGCGTCGCGTGAAGGAGCATTTCGCAGCGCCGATGGCGGCGGCAACTGGGAACACGTCGTCAACGGATTGCCGGACAAGAACATCAGCTCGATCACCTACGATGCCTCCAGCAAACGGCTTCTCGCCACCAGCAGTGCAAGCGGCGTGGTATTCGAGAGCCGTGATGGCGGGCGGGTGTGGCACCGCGGACCGGACTCCGGATACCCGCTGCGCCGCATCAGCGTAGTGCGTGGCCGCTTTGTTGCCGCTACTCCGTTCGACGGCGTAATCGTGCAGCCGGAGAATGAATCGGAGAGCGCGGCCGCAATCGGCGCGTCGAACTAAAGCAGTCATAAATTAACTGAGCCTTCGAGGAGCGGCCATGCCGCTCCTTTTTTTCCATGGGAGCCTCTGATTCACGTACCCTCCCTTCCCTCTCTCCCCCGGATCTTCTGGAATCATCAACTTACGGCGAAAATTGCGCGCAAATTTTTTAAGTACTTAGCTTCTGCTCTTTGCTCTTTAAGCTTTCTTGCCTAGTACCGATCACCTTCCCAGGTCTCGCAAAGGCGGCGAGACCTGGGGCACCCGGCGAGGCTGGTCCTCTGTTCCCGATCACGGGTGCCACTCTCGGTCTCAGGATTTGCGTACAGCTGCCAATCCCTTCCAGTCCTCTAAATCCTGATCGGGTTTGTGGCGGCGGTAGCTGGCGTAGAGTTCGATCCCCATCTGATCTTCGAGAATATCCACCTGAACGCCTTTATCGCGCAGCATCTGTTCGTTGCCGGAGGCATTGGTGACGTCGCCGACGACGACGCGGCTGAACTGGCGCATGTAGATCAGGGTCGCGCAGACGTCACAGGGGCTGAGCGTGGTGAAGATTGTGGTTTTGCTGAAATCCTGACGGCCGGCGTCGCGGATCGCGGAGGTCTCGCCGTGGTTGTATGGATGGTTCTCCTGCACCAGCGTGTTGTGGCCCTTGCCGAGAATCTGGCGGGTCTGGTTGCCGATGATTACCCCGCCGATAGGGCATCCACCTTCGCCGTATCCCTTTTGGGCCAGCAGGACGGCGATGCGCATGAACTGGGCGTCCGTAAGCTTTTTGAAAAATGACTCCGTCGCTAGCGAGGGCAAGCTTCTGGTCGGCAGGTGGGCGATGATATTGAGCACTTCGTCCGTAACAGGTGTTTGCTGGGTAAAAAATGTTGCGGTCATGGATTGTCATTCCACCCTCGTTGCGGGGCGATGTCAATATTCGAAAAACGGGATCTTCGAAAAACGGCGGCTGGTTTGCCCGACGCCCGAAAATGGCTTAGTATTGCGCGCCTGTTAAATAAGGGGAGGCTTTGAATGACAGAACCCGGCCAGACGGAGTTTGGCAGAAGGCAATTTGTTCAGAAGGTGGTGTCGGGCGCGGTGGCTGGAGTTGCAGTCCAGTCTGCATTCAGTTTAATTTCTCATCCAAGCATGCTTGCTCAGACTGTTACAACGCCAGACGGCGCACTGCAGGGGTTGATTGAGGGCAACAAACGCTTCGCCGCTAATCAACTTACATCGGTCGATCACGATCTGGCCATTCTGAAGGCCCATACGGTGGACAAGCAGGAGCCCTTCGCGGCCGTACTTTCGTGCGCCGATTCGCGCGTGCCGGTTGAGCTGATATTTGATCAGACGATTGGCCAAATATTTGTGAACCGTGTTGCGGGCAACATCGTGACGCCGGAGATCATTGGGAGCCTCGAGTATGGGGTTGCCGTGCTGGGAGTGAAAGTTGTTCTGGTGCTTGGTCACACCAGCTGCGGGGCGGTGAAAGCAGCGATGAAGGCCGATGCGGTCCCAGGACAGATCAGCGTATTGTACCGGCACCTGCGCCCGGCTGTGGAGCAGAGCGGCGGGAATGTCGATAAGGCCATCGAAACCAATGCCCGAATGCAGGCTGAGTTGCTGCGGACATCATCAACCGTGATCAAGGAAGCGTTAAGCGCCGGGAAGCTAAAGGTTGTTTCGGGAGTGTACGATCTGGCGACTGGAAAGGTGACACTGAGCTAGGAGCAACCCCGCTCCAAGGTTACGGAACTCGTCCACCAGTCGTTTGTTCGGCCATCACATCGCCATGTGATGGCCATCCTTAAAAAACTCAGAAATTAAGCCTAAGGTGGAGCGCGTGCAGGCAAAAGGCGCACGCGCGGTGCCGTATTGGGAAAAGGATCAGCCTTTCGATAGTGCACCGCTCCCGTTCTGCACTTTCCCGAAACCGTCCTGCAGCCCAATATTGTCAGCGAGAGCGAATGAGGTGCAACAAATGCCTGCTAAGGCACAATTGAAAACTTTCTCAAAACCGGCTGGCGCCGGCCTGGCTGAGCGGAAGCTCAGAATAGTTGCTCCTCCAAAAGCCATTGAGGTTGACGCGAATAATCTGGCCGCCATCGGGCGGCTGGTGGGAAGCGTGGCACACGACTTCAACAACCTTCTGACCGGAATCATGCTGTGCTCGGAACTGCTGGCGGGAGGGGTCTCAAACGACGAACGCCTTCTGCGCCAGGTGCGGGCGATTCAATCGGCGGGGCAGCACGGCGCCGACCTGGTGCGACAGCTGATGACGGTTGCGCGTCCGCACGATCAGCGGCTTGCGCGTCTTTGCCCGAATCATGTGATCGCCGGGATGACGGGCCTGCTTTCACGTCTGCTGGGCGAGAACATCGTGCTTGAAACCAGCCTCGCGGCTGATTTGGGACAGGTTGAAATGATGTCAGCACAGGTGTTGCAGATCGTGTTGAACCTGGTAATCAACGCTCGCGATGCCATGCCGGCCGGCGGCCGCATCAGGCTCAGCACCCGCAATGTGAGCGATTCGGCCCGCTGCTGGGTGGAACTTTTGGTCCGCGATACGGGAGCGGGGATGGATAAGG
>QHZY01000271.1 GCA_003224855.1 Acidobacteriota bacterium
GTTGGAACAGGAAGAGGTTGCGGGCACTGCCGCCTGCATCATCACAGCGCCGAGCACCGCAACCGCCCCCAATGCGAGCACAAACGCAGGCAGCACCCGCCGCCGTAAATAGAAGATGCAGCTGAGCAGGCACGCCATCCACGCAACCATCCACCACATCGGCGGACGCCAGGCGTGCGCCCCGATTGCGATCCCGCCAGCAAACGCGGCTGCCGCCCAGAGCATGGGCGAGCGCGGCGCCCTGGGCATGGTTGCCAGCGGCATGCCAGGCTCCTTAACGCTGCAGGTGAAAAATGCTTTCCAGATGGTAGGTCTGAGGAAACAAATCGACCAGGTGCGCCCGCTTGATCTGATATCCGGCGCCCAGCAGCCCTTGCAAATCGCGCGCCAGCGTCGCCGGATCGCACGAAACGTAAACTATGCGCGCAGGGCCCAGGTCCAGAATTGCGCTGACTACTTTTTCGCCCAGCCCGCTTCGCGGCGGATCAACCACCACCAGATCAGGTTTCACCTTCGATGCTGCCTTCACCAAAAATTGTTCGGTCATTGACTTCACCGCTTTCCCGTTAGGCGGCGAATTGTATAGCAGGTCGGCATAAGAAGTCGGTGACGACTCGACCGCAATCACGTGCTCAAATTCCCGTTTTAGAACTGACGCGAAGAGGCCGACCCCGGCATACAGGTCGAGGGCCGCCTTTCCCGACTGGCCAGCGGTGACCAGTCGGACAAGCTCGCCCGTAAGAAACCGGTTCACCTGAAAGAAAGATCCTGCGCTGACTCGGAACGAGAGATCGTCTACCCGATACGTGAGCTCAGTCGCGCCCTCACTGGCTATCCGCCGAGGTACAGCGCGCTCGCTCCCGGCAAATGCAACAACTCCCGCAATCGCAGGCGAAAGAGCTTTGACCGCCTTCAGGATTTGCGTGGCAGACCGCGAATCCGTTTCGGGCGAACAATGCGCTTCAACCAGAAGCGATTTATCCTGATCGTCCGCAAACAGTTCTATTTCTTGAAGCCCCTGCAATGGTTCTGCGCTGTCGCGCAGAGTCCAAAGCAGCCGAATGGTTTCATTGATCAGCGGCGAGCTGATAGGGCATTGCTCAACCGCGAGCAATTCGTGCGAATTAAATCTGTAATATCCGATTGCGAACTCGGGCGAGATCTGCACCTTGAGACGGGTCCGATTGCGATAGTTCCACGCCGGTGAGCCATGGAGCTCAAGTTCCGCCTTCAGTTCCAGCTTCGCGATCCTTCGCAGGTTCTCCTTCAGCACCGCGGCTTTCACTTCCAGCTGGTGTTCATAATCTGAGTGCTGATACTGGCATCCTCCGCATCGTGCAAAGTACGGGCAGCGAGGATCGGCCCGGTGCGGGGACGGTTCGATGACGTGGCTCAGCTTCGCGCGTACGAAACTGCGCGCTTGCTCGGTGATCTCCGCTTCCACTCGCTCGCCTTCGAGCACGAAAGGTATGAACGCAGCTTTGCCGCTTCCGTGTTCATCGGCTGGAAGGCGAGCCAGGCCGTCGCCACCGTAGATCATTTTTTCAATCTTGAATTGCACGATACGGATAGTACCGGATAACAGAAGATTTACATGTAAAACAGGCTCAGCCGTGGCAGTTTGTATCTCTCCAGCAGCCGCTTGTGAAGATATTGTTTGTGCAATTGTTCGAGCTGCGCGCCCGACATCTTACGCCGGTAAGGCGCAATCTCACGATCGGCTTCCGCGCGCACGGCAATCAAATCGAGATCGGGAGTTGCAGTCAGAAGCACAGCTTTCGAACGGCGCCGGCTTCGCGCCATTGACCGCAGCGCCCACTGCGGCTTCTTTGATGTCCTCCGCCGCAGCCAGAACTTCCTGAGAACAATAAGCCAGACTGTTCACTTTCCGGCTCTTCGACCGGCGGCTCTCATAGTGTTCAAAGGCACTGTCAATCCCGCGCAGCGCCGCTTCCAGTGGAATGCCCGAATCCTTCCATGTCTCGATCAGCGCCCAGTCCAGAGTAGAAAGCAGCAGAATGCTGCCCCGGCGCTTCTGGAAATGCTGTTCGATTTCAGTGAAGTAATTGAAGTAGTTTTCCACGGCCGCTCAACGAGCTTTGGATTTATTGGAAGGCCATGGACGCGAACTCTTATCGGTTGCTCCCGCGCTCGCGCGCTGTGTTTTTGAGGGCGAGCCCGAGCGCTCCGCATTACGCTCCCATACGATCCGCAGGCCTTCCAATGTAAGCAGGTCATCGACTTCGCGAATAAAGCGTGACCCGGTGCCGATCATCGAGCCCAGCCCTCCGGTTGCAAGCACCTTAGTTTCCGGGCCGAGTTCTTCCAGCAATCGTTCGATAATTCCGTCCACCAGGCCGATATACCCGTAATAAAGTCCAGACTGCAGGCTGCCCACCGTGGTCGTCCCCACCACTCGCGGAGGCTTTCGGATATCCACTCGCGGCAGGCGGGCTGTTTTTTCAAATAGAGCATCGGCCGAAATCCCAAGCCCCGGACAGATCACTCCGCCCATGTACTCGCCTTTAGCGGAAACGCAGTCAAAGGTCGTAGCCGTGCCGAAATCCACCACGATGCAGGGCCCGCCGTGTTTTTCAAATGCTGCCACCGAGTTCACGATCCGATCTGCGCCCACTTCAGCGGGATTGTCATACAGCACGGGCATGCCTGTCTTTATTCCAGGCTCAATGAACAGCGGCTTGGTATTGAAGTAGCGTTCGCAAACCTTCCGCAGCGTGGAATCGAGCGGCGGTACGACCGAGGAAATCACAATCCCGCTGATGCCTTTCACATCGATCTTGTCCATCGAAAACAAGTTGCGGAAGAGCACGCCATATTCATCCACGGTCTGGGTCACGATGGTTGTGACTCGCCAGTTAGCGGCCAGCCCCTCATAGCGCGCGGGATCGCTGGGCGCTCGCTCGAACACTCCCAGCACCGTGTTGCTGTTCCCGACATCAATCACCAGCAGCATAGCTATCGCAATCTCACTGTTCCGCTCATCACTGTTAATAGGACGTTTGCGGTTCGC
>QHZY01000036.1 GCA_003224855.1 Acidobacteriota bacterium
CATCCCATCGCAATTTTGCTTCGTTGAGGGTTAGAGACGTTGTAGAACACAATCCTTGCCAACTTTGCGGAGCGCACTAAGGCGAATGGAAAGCCTTCTCCGCCGTAATATTCCTGGGAACGGTTCTTGAAACTGTAGAGAAGGAGACCCGCCGTCAGGGACACGGAGTCAGCACTGCACGCATCAGCATCCCGCAGTACCCATCGCTCGCTTACCCATGTCAAGAGAAGGCCGACAACGATCACGAGGAATACTCGAATACCGTAGAAAACGGGGTAAGACGTTGCGGTTGCATTCAACAACCTATCCAAAACCCTGAATTTCCAAGTCGTTCCTGAGACAGAGGTGATAATGAGAAACGCCACTGCGGCGAAGGTCGGTAAGAACAGCAGCCATAGTCTGGCCAGTTCGACCCGCACGGCAACGCGATCGTGTTCCACGGCGAGTGGGTAATCAGGCTCCGAAACGACGAGCGTTGTCCGTAAATAAAACACGTCCTTGCGCGGGCGGAAAAGGAAGCCCGCCACAACTACCGCGAACATGACGACTGCCGCCAGTCCCGCCAATACTGATTCATAGGATGGAAGGAGAAGAACGGCAACTAGCACAGCGACGCCAACACCGAAGATTTGCCACACCTTCATCGCACAGATTCTGAGGTATTCGGGGCCGTCGTGCAACTGACATGATTGTTGGCGTAACATCGCCATCTCTGACAATGTCGGCGGTGTCAAGAACGGCCCGGGCAACGCTCGTAATCAGAGGCACAGGTGCCTCCCGCCTAACTCACAGAGCTCCAGTTTGCCTCCCCTCTTGCTGCACCAGCCGCCCGCCTGCTCACAGCACCTGAAATGTAAACATTCATTCCCATTTGCGACTTCTGCCCTCGCTTCGGCATCTTGATTCATTGCTGCCGACAACGTAGTTTGGTTCGCAGGGAATACTGGATGGCCACCCCCACCAACGCAGAAGTTGCCAGTTCGGATCCGGGTCAATTGAAGACTTCGCGCGTTCGCAAGCTTTTTAAGGCATTCCAATACCGCGATTTTCGGCTGATGTGGGTTGGCGCCTGTGCCTCCAGCATCGGTACCTGGATGCAAATCGTGGCCCAGGGCTGGCTGATCTATCGTCTGAGCCATTCTCCTTTTCTGCTGGCTCTCGATCAGTTTCTGGGCGGCATTCCCATTTTTCTGTTTTCGCTGATTGGCGGCGTGGTCGCCGATCGCGTCGAGCGCCGGAGAATTCTCCTGGTATCGCAATACATTCAGATGGCCAGCGCCGCCGCGCTCACCATTCTGGTCGCAGCCGGCGTTGTGCACGTCTGGCAGATTCTCTGCCTCTCATTTCTCTCCGGGCTGGCACAGGCATTCGGAGGCCCCGCGTACCAGGCCCTGATCCCCAGCCTGGTCGAAAGAGAAGACATGCCGAACGCCATCGCTTTGAACTCAATCCAGTTCAATATGGCCATTACCATCGGCCCGGCCCTCGGAGGCCTGGCGCTCTCAAAGCTGGGCGAAGCCTGGTGCTTCGGCTTGAACGCACTCTCTTTCGTGGCGCCCATTATCACGCTGTCCATGATTTCGGCACGGTTTCTACCCGTGAAGACCAGTGACAGCATTCTCAGCAGCCTGAAGCAGGGTCTGAACTTCATCCGCGATCGCGCTTCCATGGCGGCGCTCACCGTGCTCGCGTTCTGCATAACTTTTCTGGCTATGCCGCTGCGCACCTTTATTCCGGTGTTCGTCAAAGATATCTTTCAGCGCGGCCCGGAGACTTACGGAAATCTGCTCTCGATCATGGGAATCGGCACCATCTGCGGCTCGCTTCTGGTAGCGGGCATGGGGAACATGCGCCACAAGGGCCGCTTCGCCCTCATAGTCCTGATCTGCCTGGGTGCGGGCACCTCAGCTTTCTCGCTTTCGCACTGGCTGCCGTTGACTTACGCGGTGCTGCTGTTGGTGGGCGCTTTTATGATGGCCCTGTTTGCCACCACTGCCTCGCTGGTTCAACTGATCACCACCGATGACATGCGCGGACGTGTGATGAGCGTTTACAACTGCGCCTTCCGCGGCGGCATGCCGATGGGAAACATGGTCTCTGGTTGGCTGGTCCCGAAGTTCACGGCTCCCATCGTTTTAGGGGTCAACGGACTTCTGCTGATGGTCCTGGGCCTCTTCTTTCTTTTGTTCGAGCGGCGGGTGGCCAAACTCTGATGCTTCGGAACCCCGGCGCTGAGCGACCGATGTTAAGGGAATAGTGTGACACTCTGGCCGGGGAGAGTGAAATTGATCCCTTCGATGATGGCTAAGAACCCCATCTAGTGCACTCGATTTGCTGTCCTGATTCCTCTTTATCCCTGGTTTGCGCTCTGGTGTATTCTTCCGGCCATGAACTTCACTCTGCTGGATTGGTCAGCGATCATTGGCTATCTCGCCATCACGCTTCTGCTCGGCCTTTACTTCCGCTCGCGCTCCGGCAAAAGCGTGGACGACTACTTCGTCTCCGGCCGCAACGTCTCCTGGTGGCTGGCTGGCACTTCCATGGTCGCAACCACCTTCGCTGCTGACACGCCGCTGGTGGTCACCGGTTTGGTTTACACACAGGGGATAGCGGGGAACTGGTTGTGGTGGGCATTCCTGCTCTCAGGAATGATGACGGTTTTTCTGTTCGCGCGGCTGTGGCGTCGCTCCGGACTTCTCACCGACGTTCAGTTTGCCGAGATGCGTTACTCGGGTAAGCCTGCAGCTTTCCTTCGCGGATTTCGCGCCGTATATCTCGGCCTGCTGATGAACTGCCTGATCCTGGGCTGGGTCACCAAGGCGATGACCAGCATTGTGGCCGTCACGCTCGGCACCACTGAACAGAAAGCGCTGGCAATCTGCGTTTTATTTCTGATTCCGTTTACCGGGGTTTACGTCGCACTGGGCGGATTGTGGGGCGTGCTGTGGACCGACCTGTTTCAGTTCGCGCTCAAGATGGCCATCGTCATCGCCGTGGCGTGGTATGCAGTCGCGGCCGCCGGCGGGATGAACTCGCTTTTATCGAAGCTGGCCGAGATGCGCGCCGCTACTCCCGGCGCGGGCGATCCGACTTCTTTCTTTCCCGATTTCTCTCGTCCCATGTCTGCCGAAGGATTATGGGTGCTTCCAGTGCTCACTTTTCTGGTCAACATCGGCCTTCAATGGTGGGCCTTCTGGTATCCGGGCGCGGAACCCGGCGGTGGAGGCTACATCGCGCAGCGCATCTTCAGCGCGAAAGACGAAAAAAATGGCTTGCTGTCCGTGCTCTGGTTCAACGTCGCTCATTACGCGCTTCGCCCCTGGCCCTGGATTCTGACCGCGCTCGCCGCCATCGTGCTGTATCCGAAGCTTGAGCATCCGGAAACCGGTTACATGCTGATCGTCAGCCAGCATGTTCCGCCTGCATTGCGCGGCATCGTGATCGCCGGATTCATGGCGGCGTTCATGTCCACCATCGCGACTCAGCTGAACTGGGGCGCGTCGTATCTGGTTTCCGATTTTTATCGCCGGTTTCTGAAACGCGACGCCACGGATCATCATTACGTCGTCGTCTCGCGTCTCGCCACCGTTGTGCTGGTAATTGCATCAGCCCTGGTTTCGGTTCTGTTGGCCGATATCCGTTCGGGATGGCAGGTGGTTCTTGAAGTCGGCGCCGGGACTGGCGGAGTTTATCTGCTGCGTTGGTATTGGTGGCGGATAAACGCCTGGAGTGAAATTTCCGCCATGGTAACGGCCCTTGCTGTCACTGTGTTCCTGCGCGTGGCGCAGCCCTTTTCGGGCACCAATCCGGTGATCTTCGCCAAGACTGCGCTCGCCACCACCCTGGTCACGACCCTGGTCTGGGTCGTCGTCACCTATGCCACCCAGCCCGAACCCGAGAGTATTCTGCTGGCCTTCTACCGCAGCGTGCGTCCGCAGATTACCGGGTGGGAACCGATTGCTCGCCTCGCTCCCGAAGTGCCGCCAACTCGCGACCTTGGACGGAATCTTGGCTCCTGGGCATTGGGCTGCATAATGGTTTACCTGGCGCTCTTCGGATTGGGTCGCGTCTTGCTGGGCGGCATGTGGCTTGGAACTGGACTCCTGTTCGCCTCTGCCGTCTGTGCCGGTCTCTTGTATTCGAATATTCTGCGCAGCGATTGGGGAGGGGAACCACAGACCAACGAACTGCGCGGCACGGCTCCCTCGCGCGTGCTGCATTAACTGTGGCTGATCTCCGGGGCACGACAACATCAACGGCGATGCTGTAAAATTGAATGGAAGCGGAACAGAGCTGCACTCTAGTTGCACAGCCTTCATTTCGCAAAATCTATAGGCCGTTTCCGCATCCAGAAAATCAGGATTAGCAGGTGGCTGGCACATTCGCCGGCAAGGGAGAGATTCAGTGGCCAAAATCGCCAAAACAGCTGACCGTAAGAAAGTGATGGACACGACCAAGAGCACCGACTGTCCCAAGTGCGGCAAGCAAACCCGCATCGTAAAGCGGGTAAAAGACCGCGAGCGCGGCACTCCAGGCGGGATTTTTATCTCGTGCTCAGCCTGCGAATTTTACGAAAAACTCTAGCATCCGTCGGTTTCACGCTAATAGCGGAGCACTCCGCAAACATTCTTTGCCCGCAAGAAACGGACGTTCGAACTCTGCCGGCAACTATAAAATGGTTGGCGGTGAACTATGGACCCCAAGGAATTTCGCGACAGCGGACATCAGGTTGTTGACCTGCTTGCCCGATACCTCGAAGGCATCGAACAAAAACGAGTCTTTCCTGACGCGCAGCCGCGGATGATTAATCAGCTGTTCGATGAACCTCTCCCGCAGCAGGCCAGCGCGCCCGAGGCGGTGCTTCAGGAAATCGAAGCCAAGCTGCTTCCATATTGTACGAACGTCGGCCATCCCGGATACATGGGCCTGATCACGCCGTCGCCGAGCCCGGCCGGCGCGATTGCAGATTTCATTGCATCGGCCATCAATCAGAACGTCGGGGCGTATTCCATCGGACCGTCGGCGGTAGCCATGGAACGGCTGGTGGTGCGCTGGCTCACCGATCTGTGCGGCTATAGCAACAACGCGGGCGGAAATCTCACCAGCGGGGGAATGCTGGCCAACTTCATCGGCTTGAAGTTGGCTCGGGATGCGGTGACTGAGGATCGGGCGCAGCATGAGGGCGTTCACCAGAAATGGGCGGTGTATTCCTCGGAGGAGCGCCACGTTTCGATTGATAAAGCAGTGGACTGCATCGGGCTGGGACGAAGCGCCTTGCGTACGCTGCCCACCGATTCAAATTTTGAAGTCCGGCTGGATGCGCTGGAAAAGGCCATTGCGCAAGACAAGCAGAATGGCATTCGCCCTATGTGCATCGTGGGAATTTTCGGAACCACCAATACCGGAGCGGTAGATAACGTTCGCGCGCTGCGGGCGATTGCCGATCGCGAAGCCATGTGGCTGCACATGGACGCAGCCTACGGCGGTGGAATGCTGCTTTCGCACCAATGGTCGATGCGGGATCGCGGGCTCGAATTAGCTGACTCCATCACCATTGATCCCCACAAATGGTTTTACGCTCCCCTGGACGCCGGAGCCGTGCTGGTGAAGGACCAGCGCCGGCTCACCGCATCGTTCGGCATGAAGCCTTCTTATCTCACCGATGAGTTCGATCAGGAAAATGAGCGTTACCAGTACTACGTTCACGGATTCGAACAATCGCGGCGGTTTCGCAGCCTGAAGGTGTGGATGAGCTTCAAGCGATATGGCGCTAGCCAGATCGGCGAGTGGATCGACAACAATGTGCGGCAAGCGAAGTACCTGCATGATTTGGCAGTGCAGGATCCGGATTTCGAGCCGGCAAGTGCTCCACCAATGTCAGCCATTTGCATTCGTTACAAAGCAAGCGGCCTCAGCGAAGCTGATTCCAGGCGATTGCATGCGGAGGTGGCCGAGCGAATCGAACAGAGCGGGCGATTCTGGATTTCAACCACCGAACTGAAAGAGAAGAGCTGGTTTCGAATTAACCCGGTGAATTTCCGCACCCGGCGCGAGCATATGGAGGAATTGTTTGCCCTTCTTCGCGCGCAGTGCCGGGACGTGGAAAGAGCCAAAACAGAATTGCAGGTGTGAAGCGGCCACCGTTATCCCACCGGCTGGGCCACCTGATCCAGGATCTCGCGGGCTGCCCGGGCCGGATCGGGTGCGGCAGTAATCGGCCTTCCGACAACGATGTGGCTTGCTCCGGCGGCGATCGCTTCCGCCGGAGTTACGATGCGCGCCTGATCTCCCTTATCGCTCCCCGCCGGGCGCACACCCGGCGTCACCGCCAGGAATTCACTTTCCAACTTTTTCCTGAGCGACCGTACTTCGCGTGCGGAACTCACAATCCCGGCGCAACCAGCATGTAGAGCTAGGGACGCGATGCGGAAAACCTGATCGCCCATGTCTTCTTCCACCCCGATTTCATGCAAATCATGTTCGTCCATGCTGGTGAGCACCGTCACCGCCAGAAGCTTCAGCGATCTGCCCTGCGCCGCTTCCACTGCAGCGTTCAGCATGGCGCTTCCACCCGCTCCGTGGACCGTAAGCATGCTGGCCCCCAATTTCGCAGCTTCGCGCACCGCAGCCGAAACCGTGTTGGGAATGTCATGATACTTAAGATCGAGAAATACCTGCTTACCCATGGCTGCGACTTCTTCGACCGCGCGTGGCCCCTCGGCGGTGAACAGTTGCATGCCAATTTTGTAAATGGAAGCAGAGTCGCTAACCGCGTCCACGATCTTTCGCGCAGCAGCCAGCGACGAGACATCCAGAGCTACAATCAGGCGCTCCCGTGGATCAGCCATCCACGGGAGTTTAAAAGAATTGTGGCGGTGAGGCGAGTGCCTAATTGTGCAGCACGGCGATGGTTTGAGGCTCCTGCACTACGTCCAGCCGTACGCGCTGCAGACCCTGCGCTTTGAAATCCAGCACGCGGGCGGTGTTGTAAGACAGATCGATGATTCGGCCAGGGACAATGGGTCCGCGATCGTTGATTCGCACAACCACCGCTCTGCCATTATGCAGGTTAGTCACCCGCACCATGGTGCCCAGCGGCAGCGAGGGGTGGGCCGCGGTCAAATCGTACATGTCATACGGCTCACCGCTGGCCGTCGGCCGGCCCTGAAAATAGTCCCCGTACCAGGAAGCCGTTCCTACCTGGTATGGCTTCGTCCGGGGTTTTGCATTTCGAGTAACGTTACTTCGGGTTTGTTCGGACCCTGAGCTGGTTGGCTTCTGAGCCGCTCCCAGGCTGACGATTGATAAAACCACCGCCAGTCCATGAGCTATGTGCTTGCGCATTCAGACACCTCTCATCTCTAAATTTGTCCTCCTACCCGTGTCCCCTAGGATTTGGAGATGCTACTGGCCGCATGGCCACGTGTCAACGGGGAGTTTACTGTATTAAAGTTACTAGACGGTTATGGATATCGCACGTAACCTGCTGCTAAACTTGAGGAAATCGTATAATGTTGTTGCGGGTCAGCAACTTGGATGTTTAAATATTGGTAAATAGGCACTGCAGTTCCCTCGAAGCAATAATTACACGCCTGTTGTTTTCAACAACTTATCCACAGTGACCTCATCCGGTAAGTAATCTGGCCGATTTCTCGATCCATTTTCAATTTTCGTTCCTTTGTTTTACATTTCCGAGCATGCCCACAAGCCCCCCGGTCGTCCTGACCATTGCTGGCTTTGACCCCTCATCTGGAGCGGGCGTGACCGCTGACATTAAGACTATTGCGGCGCATGGGTGTTATGGGCTCGCTTGCATCACCGCTCTTACCGTGCAGTCGACCTCCGGTGTGCGCCGGGTGGAAGCGTTGAAGCCATCTCTGATCAGCGAAACCCTCGAAGAACTTGCGGCGGACGTTGCTATCTCCGCCGTCCACGTCGGTATGCTCGCCGACACCTCGATCGTTGAAGTGGTCGCGGACTTCCTGAAAGAACATAAAGCCCCCAACCTGGTGCTTGATCCGATTTTGCGTTCCAGCTCGGGGACCGACCTGCTGGACAAAAAAGCTGCCGAGATTCTGCTGCGCCGGCTCCTGCCCCTGAGTGCGGCAGTGACGCCGAATGCGGAAGAAGCCGCTATCCTGACCGGCTTGAAAACCCGCAGCCTGGATGAGATTCGCGAGGCCGCTCATCGACTTCATGAAATGGGTGCCTCGGCAGTGGTGATCACTGGTGGCCATATGGAGAAAGCAACCGACCTGTTGAGTTTCAAAACCAGTCGAGGCATTGAGCAGGAAGTCTTCAAATCACCCAGGCTGGAATCGAAGTCAACTCACGGAACCGGTTGCGCATTCGCTTCGGCTATGGCCTGCCATCTCGCTCACAATCGCGGGCTGCCGGAAGCCGTCATGCTGGCCAAAGCTTATATTTCCGCCGCCATTTCAAAGGCTCATCCTCTCGGCAAGGGGACGGGGCCGTTGAATCATCTGTATCGAATGGAACAGAAGCGGAGGGCGGTGGCAGGTGATTTCCATCCCGAGCCGGTGGAACACTGAAGGTTGGAGGAGGGCTTACCTTTTCGGCTCAGGTGATTTTTTCAACAGGATTCCGGCAACGAAAGCAGCCACAGCACCCAGCAGCCATTCCATCCGATAGAACTGAACCGCTTGAAAATCGGCAAATGTCTGGACGCTATACACCAGCGCAACCCCGATCAATCCACAGAGCAGGCAGAACACTCCAGAGATAAAGGCCACCAGTGAGGCTGTTCCCAGGCCGAGGCCGTTGCGAATGTTATGGAATTCCAAATAATGCGTCCAGTGTTCCGGCCGCGCGGCAGTGCCGCGCGACGTCCCGCACGCGTGGCAGTAGCGCGAGCCGCTCATGAACTCGGCTCCGCAGCCCTCGCAGACATCAACCAGAGCCTGGCGACTCTCCTGGTCTGTGCTTACCGGCGGACGCCAAAACTCGTGGTGCGCATCTTGCGCTACTTCAGACATTCGCTTGTACCTCTTTTCATGCTGTTACGGCACCTTTGTGGCCAAAAGTCGAAGATCGTTAAATGCTTGATTCACGAACAAATTTGTACGCCCCCGCTCGCTTAGAACCGGCTCTGCGAGCAAGATTTACCGTTCTGATTGGGAAAAGATGCTTAAACAGAGTATAAAAGCGCGGCTTGTCTCCCATGAAAACCGATGTTGACTCTCCGAATGCGCCTGCAATCGCCAAGCTTCGGGTACACTTAAGTACAACCACCTCGAGAGACGGTAATTTGGGTTTTAGGTTTTCACTCGGTCGCACTTTGTTGCTGATGTTCGCAGCAGTTCTGGCGGCTGCCCAGACCAACGGCGCTTCTTTTAACCTCTCCTATCGGCCGAGCGATCCCCTCAATCAGGCCGCCTTCAACCACTTCTACAATCTGGACTACGACCGTGCCATTCAGGAATTTCAGCAGGTGCTGCAGCGCCACCCTGACGATCCCTTTGCCGTAAACCACCTGCTGACGGCGATTCTGTTTCATGAGCTCTACCGGGTGGGTGCGCTGAATACCTCCGAGTACGCCAACGACAGTTTCGTGCACGTGGCGCATCGGCCGGCAGATCCTGCGGTCCAGAAGCAAATCAAAGATCTTGTTCAGCGGGCCACCAATCTCGAAGAACAGATGCTCAAGGCAAATCCCAATGATGTGAATGCGCTTTATGCCCGGGGCGTTACACGGGCCCAGTTTGCTACCTACACCGGACTGATCGAGCGTGCCTGGTTCTCCGCCTTGCGCAATGCGCTGGGCGCTCGCCACGATCATGAGCGCGTGCTGGAGCTTGATCCAAGCGCGGTGCAGGCCAAGCTGGTGGTGGGAGTGCACAATTACGTGGTCGGCAGCCTGCCCTGGGGAGCCAAGTTCGGCGCCACAATCGTGGGACTGGGCGGCAACAAAGAAAAAGGCCTGCGCTATCTTCGTGATTGCGCTTCAGGAAACGGCGAGACAGCGGTCGACGCACAGATGGCGCTGATCCTGTTTCTTCGCCGGGAGCATGAATACCCGGAAGCGTTGAATATGGCCCGCAGCCTGATCCCGCGTTTTCCCCAGAACATGCTTCTGCCGCTGGAAGAAGCTAACCTGCTGCGAGTGGCGGGCGATCTGCCCGGTTCAGCGGCAGCTTTTCGAAAAGTGTTCATGACCGGGAAAGCAGGCAAATACCCCGGCCTGCACTACGAAGTGGCGGCACTTGGACTGGGTGACGTAATGCGAACGCAAAAAGATTATCAGGGTGCAGCCGATGCTTACGAACAGGTTGCGCACATACCAAAAGCTGATCCCGATATTCTGCTTAAGGGCAACCTGGCGGCCGGGGAAATGTATGACTTGTTGCGTAAGCGGGATGCAGCCTTGGCTAAATACCAGGCCGTGATTGCAGCTGACAGCGGAAGTTCCTATGCTGAAACCGCGCGCAAATACCTGAAAGAAGAATATCGGGAATAGCGTGCCTGCCGCCGGAACTTTTTCCTTTGCACCGGCGTATCATCACTTGCGGAGGGCGTTATGTATTGCAACTACTGCGGCAAAGTCATCCAGGATGACGCCAGCCATTGTGCATACTGCGGCAAGCGCATCGGAGGCATAGTTTCCCGTAAGCGCCTGGTGCGGCCTCGTAGCGGCAGAAAGATCGCCGGCGTCTGTCTTGGGGTGGCGGAATACTTCGATCTGGATGTCACGCTGGTGCGCGTGGTCTGGTTGATCGTCGCGCTGCTGCCACCAACTATCGGCCTGCTCGCTTATCTGATCGCCTGGATCGTGATGCCCGAGGAGCCTGAGCCAGTCTCTGCGCCGCTCGCGGAAAGAGCACCGAACGTCTGACCTGCGCGATGAATCGCTTGCGGAGTGACGACG
Organism: Acidobacteriota bacterium; assembly: GCA_003224855.1. GTDB lineage: Bacteria > Acidobacteriota > Terriglobia > Terriglobales > Acidobacteriaceae > Gp1-AA142. The sequence continues at coordinate 10,886 of QHZY01000036.1, forward strand.
CCGAACTTGTTTACCAAAGCGCGGGTGATGGGCCGCCGGTGCTTCTTCTGCACCCGTTTCCCGTCCATCACGAATTCTGGAAGCCTACGATGGAGGCGCTGAGCGGTCGCTACCGGCTGATCCTGCCTGATCTTCGCGGGCACGGTGACTCGGAGGTCGGCTCCGGCCCGGCCACCATGGAAAAGCATGCCCGCGATCTTGCCCGCATCCTTGACGATATTCAGATTCCACGCGTCGTTTTCGTAGGGGTCTCGATCGGCGGTTACGCCTTCTTTGAATTCTGGAGGCGCTTCCGCGAACGCGTGACCGCCGTGGTTCTCTGCAATACCAAAGCGCAAGCTGACACCGCAGACGCTCGCGCGGGCCGCCTGCGCGCCGCAGAGGAAGTCATGCAGAAGGGGACGGGGCCTTTTATCGAAAGCATGGTCCCGAAGCTTTTGGGTAAGTCGACCATCGACAGCCGCCCTGATCTGGTAGACGGCGCATTGCGGATGATGCGCAAGATGTCGCCCGAGGGCGTCGCCCAGGTGCAGCGCGGTATGGCCAACCGTCCTGACTCCGTGTCTGAGTTGAAAAGTATTAATGTTCCCACGCTTCTGATTACCGGAGACGAAGATCTCTCGACCGGCCCACCCGAGGCCGAACTCATGCACCAGAACATCTCCGGCAGTGAAATAAGAGTGGTGCCGCGGGCCGGACACTACGCTGCCTGGGAGCAACCGGAAACCGTGGGCGCACTGCTGCGGCAGTTCCTCGACCGCGTTTCACACTAACCGATATGTAAACGCGTAACTCGTCCAAAGCTCTTTGTTACAATTCTTTTTCAATGATCGAAACCTTCCTGGTTCCCGCAAAAACTGTGGTCAGCGCCAAGGGCGACGGGCCTGCGATTGATATCAGCAGCGCCGGCCATCGGGTTTTTCTTCTCACGCTCGAAATTTCCAGCATCGTGGAACAGGAATCGCTCGACGTAGCCGTGTTCGGTTCAGCTGACGGCGCGGCCTGGGCACCGAAGCCGCTGACCACCTTTCCGCAGAAGTTTTATCGTGGGCAACATCCTCTGCTGCTCGACCTCACCGCACATACCGAGATCAAATATTTGCGGGCGCACTGGGAAGTGGCACGATGGGGGCGCGGGACAGAAATTCCCATGTTTGAATTTCAGGTCACGATCAAAGAAGTACCGCCCGAGATCCTGAAAGAAGCTACCGCTGAAGCGCAAGCCCTGGTCTGATGTCCGCCGTTGACAGCGTGGTAATTCAGCCGGCGCGCGCCGTGTCTGGAACCATCCGCCTGCCCGGCGATAAGTCGATCTCTCACCGTTATGCGATGCTGGCCGCGCTGGCGAGTGGAGACACCCAGCTACGGAATTTTTCGACCGGCGCCGATTGCGCCAGCACCTTGCGTTGCCTGCGCTCACTGGGTGTGCAGTGGGAACAGCGGCCGGATGCGCTGGTTATTCACGGAATTGCGCAGCTGAAAGCCAGTTCGTCCCCGCTCGACTGCGGGAACTCCGGCTCAACCATGCGCATGCTGAGCGGCATCCTGGCGGGCCAGGCCTTCACCAGCGAGTTGATTGGCGATGAGTCGCTGAGCCGCCGTCCTATGGCGCGTGTCATTACACCGTTAGAGATGATGGGCGCGCAGATCGAAGCCGGGAAAGACCATCGCCCTCCGCTGAAAATCCATGGCACGCAGTTGAAGGCGATCAATTACGATATGCCGGTTGCCAGCGCCCAGGTAAAGACCTCAGTCCTGTTTGCCGGCTTGCTGGCTGATGGAGAAACGCGCGTCACCGAGCCGGTCCGCACCCGTGACCACGGTGAGATCGCGCTCAGAGCGTTCGGCGCCCAGGTGGATCAGCAAGGCAAGGCCATAATCATTCGAGGCGGCCAGAAGCTTCGCGCCACGGAAGCCACCATCCCCGGAGACCTTTCAAGCGCCGCCTTTTTTCTGTGCTCGGCCGGCATTCTCCCCGGCTCGCAACTGGTTATCACCGATCTGCTGCTCAATCCTACCCGCGCTCGCTTGCTCGACGTTCTCACCTCCATGGGCCTGTCCATTACCATCGCAGAAATTGAAGAACATCACGGAGAGCTTCGCGGTTCGATCCAGGTGGAAGGACGCGGCCTGAAAGGGGGCACCATCGCCGGAGCAGACACTGCGGCCCTGATCGATGAAATCCCCGTTCTCGCAGCCATAGCGCCTTATACTCGGGAGGGAATGGATATCCGCGATGCCCGTGAACTGCGCGTCAAAGAGTCTGATCGCATTGCTGCCATCGCCCGCAATCTTCGCGCTATGGGTGCCGAGCTAGCCGAATTCGAAGACGGCCTGACAATTCCCGGGAACCAGCAGCTTCGAGGAGCAGAGGTTGATTCTCTCGGCGACCACCGCATCGCGATGGCCTTCGCGATTGCCGCGCTGGGAGCGGAGGGTGAAACTACGGTGAAGGGATCAAGTGCAGCGGTGATTTCTTTTCCCGAATTCTTCAACGTACTGGCGCAGACGGCGCAACGCTGACTTAGTCCACGTGTTCGGTCTTGCCTTTGAAGCGCACCAGTCCATTCGCATCATTCATCCGGGCGACGTCAGCTTCCGTGAAGGCCCGCTGTGCGTGCGACCTGGGCTTGACCATTACCTGCTTGGCTCCGTGGCTGAATTCGAATTGAGCGATGCCGAGCTCGGGCGTGCTCATGGATGGAAAAAAATCGGTGTTCTCCGTCTCAGCCTGGACCTCTGAATTGGGAGTCGCCGGCCCGTACCACGCCTGCGTAGCGAATATGGGCGCGGCCGACAAATCCTGTCCCGCGGTCGAATTTGTTGCGCCTGCCTGGTTGCCGGCTGTGGCATTGCTGGCGCCTGCGGTCAGGAAAACCGGATCCAGCGAAATCAGCGGAGTCGGGACTCTCTCGGGGGAGGTGACTGGCGTGCTCACGAGCGGCTGAACTGGGCCAGCGTAAGTTCCAGGCGCAGTCCATTGCCGGTGATCCGGTTGAAATGATGCCTGTGCCAGGGCGCAAGCTGGAACTAAAAGCAGACCGCACAGAACCTTGAATCGCATATGACCTCCCCCACAATCCTTGCTGGGCAAGCCTTTTCGGATGACCGCGAACCGGGCAGATTATATCCCAGGTGACTGTGGGCTAGCGGGGATAAATCAGTTGCCGACGTACTTGGCGTACAAGCTGCGGGCGACCGCCGGATCGTCCGTGCCCTTAAAGATCGCTCGTCCATCCGGAAAGAGCGTCATTTCATAGGGCTCGCGTTGAAACTTGAGCACGAACTGATTGTGGCGGACGGTTCCGTGGGGCTTCAATCGTTCACTGATAGAAGGAAAATCGATGGGCCGGTTGCGCTCGTGGATCTGAACCGAATTTCTGCCGCATAAGGTGATGTGAGGACGTCGCTCTCCAGCCAGATGTATGAACTGCTGCATCTGACACACGCGGCATCCCGAGCGCGGCGTCGCGGCGGCGATCTCGGCTCGTTCATTTGACCACACGTTAAACGATAGAAGTGTCTGCCGCAGCTGCGCATTTGCGCCGACCAGGAACTTCACAGCTTCGGTCGCTGCAACCGACGCCGCCATGTTCACCGCCGTATTTAGAATTCCGGCCGTTTCGCAGGTTTCGACCGTGCCACCCGGCGGATCGGGGAAAAGGCAGGCAAGGCAGGCGGTGTGGCCAGGGACCACGTTCATGGTGGCCGCATAGCTTCCCACCGCAGCGGAGTATATCCAGGGCACGCTATTCTTCACTGCCCAGTCGTTTAAAAGGTAGCGGGTCTCGAAGTTGTCAGTTCCATCCAGAAGCAGCTGGGTTCCGGCCAGCAGCCGGTCAATGTTTTCGGGTACCAGGTCCGCGACCTCCGGCTCCACAACAATCTCGCAGTTGAAAGCCGCTATCTTTTTCGCGGCGGCAACCGGCTTGGGCAATGACTCGGCTGCATCAGCCTCATCGAACAGGGTCTGGCGCTGCAGATTGCTGGGCTCAACGAAGTCGCGATCGATAATTCGCAGCGTCCCCACACCCGCCCTCGCCAGCAGCGATGCCAGTGCCGATCCAGTGGCGCCGCAGCCCACAATGGTGGCATGGGCTCGACCCAGACGCTGCTGTCCATGTTCGCCGATTCCGGCAAAAAGCACCTGTCTCGAATATCGCTCCTTGAGTTCCAAACCCATCACCAATTCTCAGGCTGCAAGCCTTTATTATAGGTGCCGCCAGTGACAGCACTGAATACAACACTGCGGGGAAGCAGCTTCATCGAACTAAACAGCCTTCGTTTAACTATTGGGGAGCCGGCTTGTCGCTGAGGGGATCTTTCTGTCCGAACATGCGTTTGCTGACGGTGGCGGCTGCGCTGCTCCTCTCGCTGTACTCCTTGGCTCAAACAGCCGGCCAGCCGAATCAGCCCGCTTTCAACTTTGGCCAGTCCTACGACGGCGTGATGGTGCAGAACATCTCCTTTGTAGGAATCCCTGATCCCAATTCCGGCAGCCTGATGAAGATCATTCCCCAGAAGCCGGGCGAGCCGCTTGACCGTGAGCGGGTCCGCGAGAGCATTCGCGTACTGTATGCGACCGGCCGTTTTGCGGACATTCGCGGCGAAATCGACCGCCTGTCCGGTGGTCCGGTGCTGCTGGAATTCGTGCTTACGCCGAATTATTTCGTGGGTGAGGTGCGCGGTAGATGTGCTGTTCAACATCCGTCCCGGTGAGCACGCGCGCGTTGGCCAGGTGCTGGTCACGGGCAATCCGGGCTACTCACAGGGACAAATTCAGGACATCGCAAAAATACATCCCGGAGATGAGGTCTCGGTTCAGTTGCTGAGCCGCGCGCTGGATCGTCTGCAGAAGAAATATCAGAAACACAGCCGGTTATTGGCGCAGGTCACAATCGCGAAGCGGGTCTACCGTCCTTCTTTGAACCGGGTCGATTACACCTTCAACATCGATCCCGGCCCGCGAGTTTACATTGACACCGAAGGTTTCAAGATCTCGCGCGGGGTGTTGAAGAAAAACGTGCCGGTTTATGAGGAAAACGCGGTCGACGATGATCTGCTGAATGAAGGGCGCCGCAACCTGATCAGCTATCTGCAGAAGCGCGGCTACTTCGATGCCAAAGTTACTTTTCGCAAGATCTCGAATTCCAGCAACGAATTCAGAGTGCTGTACGTGATCGACCCGGACGGCCGTCACCGCCTGGTGCGGCTTGAGATTATCGGCAATAAATATTTTACGGAAGAGGACCTGCGCGAGCGGCTCCAGGTTCAGGTAGCGGGAAAATTCCTCTCCCATGGCCGGTATAGCCAGGACTTGCTGAACCGCGACGTGCGCGACCTGCAGGCGCTTTACAAAGACAACGGCTTTGAGCAGGCAAAAGTCACTTCGGCTGTGCTCGACAACTACGAAGGACGGGAAAATGACCTGGATGTCAGGATTTCCATCGAGGAGGGTCCGCAGTCGAAAGTCCTTTCACTCAACATTGCCGGCAACCAGCACATTCCGGAGGACCAGTTTCCCGCGTTGAACGTGGTTCCGGGCCAGCCGTTTTCCCAGGCGGCCATCGCTTCCGACCGTGACATCGTGCTCAACCACTATCTCAATCGCGGATTTCCCAATGCTACCTTCGAGGCTTCAGCCTCGCCGCCCGATGAACAGAACCGCATTGCCGTCACCTACACGGTCAACGAAGGTGATCAGGTGTTTGTGGACCGGGTGATCGTTTCTGGCCTGGAGAACACTCGGCCGTTCGTGGTGCAACGTGAAATCAAAATGAAACCCGGCGATCCGCTGAGCCAGGTGAAGATGCTGGAAACCCAGAAGAATCTTTACGATTTGGGGATTTTCAGCCAGGTAGATACCGCTGTCCAGAATCCCGACGGGAGCATTCGCGACAAGAATATGTTGATCGATGTGCAGGAAGCGCGGCGCTATACCTTCAACTACGGAATCGGGCTCGAATTTCAGACTGGCCAGCCTTCGATCGGTACCAATCAGCCGCTCGGCAGCACGGGCGTAAGTCCGCGAGTTTCATTCGGGGTGACCCGGCTCAATCTGCGCGGCAGAAATCACACCGTGAGCTTCAAGGCCAACGTGGGCCGCCTGCAACAGCGCGGCCTTTTAAGCTATGACGCCCCGCGCTGGTTCAACAGTCCGGACTGGCGGCTCACATTTACTACGTTTTACGACAACACCGTGGACGTAACTACTTTCACATCGCAGCGGCTGGAGGGTTCGGCCCAGGCAGAACAGATCGTGAGCCGCCGCGCCGATGGGTCGCCTTCCACATTGATCGACTATAAAGTCACTTACAGGCGGGTGCGCGCTAGTGACATTCAGATCAGCCCCAATCAGGTTCCCATACTCTCTTTGCCTACGCGGGTTGGAATTCCCAGCATCAGCCTGATTCGCAACCGCCGCGACAACGATCTGGATTCCACTCGTGGCAGCTACACCACGGTCGATGCCGGTGTCGCCGACAGCCACCTGGCTTCCGAAGTGGATTTTGGGCGGGCGCTTATCCAGAACTCGACTTATTACTCTTTCGGAAAAAGAGGACCTGCCGGCAAGCCCTATGTGTTCGCACGGTCCACGCGGATAGGAATCGAGGCGCCTTTCGGCAATACCTTCATGCCGTTCCCAGGCGAGAAATGCGAATCGGGGGCTGCCGGAGAGCCCACCTGTTTACCTCTGGCCGAACGATTTTTCTCCGGTGGCGGCAACTCCCACCGCGGATTCGGGTTGAATCAGGCAGGTCCACGCGATCCGTTCAGCGGTTTTCCACTCGGGGGGACAGCCTTGTTCCTGAACAATCTCGAACTGCGCTTCCCGGCTTCCACTCTGCCCTTCGTGCAAGACAACATCAGCTTTGTGATCTTTCACGACGCCGGCAACGTGTTTACCAACAGCCATGAGCTGTTTCACAATCTGCTGCGCTGGAGTCAGAAGAACTCTGGCCTGTGCGCGCAAGACAGCAGCGCCCTGCAGTGTAACTACAGCTACATTTCGCACGCCCTCGGGGTAGGCGTACGCTACAAGACCCCGATTGGCCCGGTGCGCTTTGATTTCGGGTACAATTTGAATCCGCCGGCGTTTCCCAGTTGTCAGAGTAGCCCGCGTAATCCGTCGCAACCAGTGAGTTCGTTTTGTTCGAGTGCGGATAGCACTGCTCCGTTTTTCGTTCCGCAAAAGGCAAGTCACTTTAATATTTACTTCAGTATTGGCCAGACGTTCTGATGCGCAGATTCTTCATAGTTGCGTTGCTCGTGGTGCTCTCGAGTTCGCTGCCGGCATGGTCAGGCGAACTGATCGATGGCATTGTCGCCAAAGTGAACGGGCACATCATCCTGCTGAGTGAGTGGGAAGATGCGGTGCGTTTCGAGTCGTTCACCAGTTCAAAACCGTCGGAAGCATTCACTGCTGCCGATCGCCGAGCCGTTCTTGACCGCCTGATTGACCAGGAATTACTGCGCGAGCAGATTCATCAGTCCGACTCGGTACAGGTCTCAGATGAGGTGGTCGACCACCGGCTCGCGGAAATCCGTGCGCAATACCTGCCAGCTGATGATTCTGCACGATGGTCAGCGCTCCTGCAGCAGTACGGACTGACTGAAGCCACTCTTCGGCAACGGATCAGGACTCAAATCGAGCTGATGCGCCTGGTTGATGTTCGACTTCGTCCCGGCATACGCATCGACGAGAAGACGATCGAAAGCTATTACAATAACCAGTTCCGCCCGGCGTTGAAACCGAACTCTGACGCCGGCCTGGCGTCGGTGTCTCCGCAAATCCAGGAGCTGCTGGTGCAGCAGAAGATGAACGAAATGCTGACTGCCTGGTTGCATGACCTGCGCGCCGGAAGTCAGATCGAAGATAATTATTTTCCATCCCCGGGCCGCTCTCAATGACCGAGCCCGCTGCAGGGCCAAAGAAAAAGCGGAAAATCTGGAAGTATCTGTTACTGATCGTTCTTTCCGGGCTGCTCCTGGTGGCCGGGATGGGCTGGTACGCGACCACCGCATCGTTTCGTGACCGGCTCCGGGGGCGAGTCATAGCAGAACTGCAGCGCATTACCGGCGGACGGGTAGAAGTCGGCAGCCTTCATATCGTGCCCTTTCGCCTGCGTGTCATCGTGCGCGGGCTTACGATACACGGCCTTGAGGGGCCCACCGACATTCCGCTTTTCCACGCCGAGCAGCTTACTGCCACAGCTCGCATCATTTCATTCACCAGCGCGCAATTTACGCTGGAGCGGCTTCACGTCGAGCAGCCAACTATTCACCTCATCGTGAATGCAGACGGCACTAGCAATCTGCCAGGGCCCCCCACTGACTCGCAAAGCAAGAACCCGGTTGACCAGCTGTTCGCGCTCGCCATCGGCAAGCTCCAGGTGGAAAAAGGCGAGCTGATTTATGGCGACCAGCGCCTCCCGCTCGATTTCACTGCGCATGACGTTAACGCGGAAATGAACTACGGGCTCTTCCGCCGCCGATTCAATGGATACGTGAAGGTAGGCAAAGCCGACACCACCGTCGCCGGATATCGGCCATTCTCCTGGAGCGCTGAAACACGGTTTACGCTCAGCCGCGAAGGCGCAACTTTTCAGGCCTTGCGCCTGACCAGTGCCGGTTCCAGCTTTGAGGGACGCGGCACGGTGGAGGATCTTTCCCATCCCCGCGTGAATCTCGATTACAACCTGAAGCTTAATCTGGCAGAGTTAGCTGCCATCCTGCGCCAGCCGGCGGTTCGTCGCGGGCTCCTTCAGGCGCAGGGAAAAGGCGTGTGGTCGGCGGAAGACTTCTCGTCTCTTGGGAAACTTGCCGTAAAGGACCTGGAATGGCACGAGGCACCGGTCGGCCTGCGCAATGCCAGTCTCGATACCGACTTTTCTGTCGATTCTAAAAAGCTGTCGTTGTCCCGCATCAGGGCACAGCTCATGGGCGGAACATCCGCCGGCGAAGCCACAATCAATAACTGGCAGGATCTGGCAAACGCGCTGCCTCAGAACAAACGCGAAAGCAGGAAAGAGGCTTCCAGCAAACGCGATACGTCGTCAGGCAGCTTGAGTTTGAAATTCAAAGACGTCTCGGTCGAAGATGTCGCGGCCGCCGTTTCCACCAGCGTGAGGCCGTTTCATCGTCTCCACCTGGCCGGAATTTCCAACGGCACTCTCGATGCGAACTGGCGTCAGGGCATTCGCAATTCTGAGCTGCGCTTTCTCTCTGATGTCACTCCGCCGCCTAAGACAACTGCCTCGCAGATGCCGGTTTCAGCGCACGCCACCGGAGTTTACCGCCTGGGCCGCAGTGAACTGGAGCTGACCGATTTCCACGCCGCTACGCGCGCCACCCGCGTCCAGGCGTCTGGCACTTTGTCACGCAGTGCCCGCATGAAGTTTTCCGTCACTACCAGCAATCTTGCAGAATGGCAGCCGGTGCTGGACGCAGTCGGATATACCCATATCCCACTCACCTTAGGTGGTCCGGCCACTTTTACTGGCACCGCTATTGGCAAGCTTTCAGACATCGACTTCAGCGGCTCGCTTCAATCGGAAAACTTTTCCATAGTCGTTCCTGTTCAGGATCACGAGAGCCGCGAGATCGATTGGGACTCGTTCGCGGCGCAGGTCGAAATTTCGCCTCACCAACTCGCATTTCGCCATGCAACTCTCCGTCACGGAAATACCGCCATCGCTTTTGACCTGAGCGCGGCTTTGCAAAATCGCCAATTCACCGATTTCACTGCTCTCACTGGCGATTTCAGCATGGCCAATGCTGATGTTGCAGATACACTCGCCCTTGCCGGCCTCAGCTATCCGGCCACCGGAACATTTGATCTTACATTTCGCTTATCAGGGACGCGCTCCCTTCCGCAGGGTGCCGGACACCTACAGCTTCGCCGCGGAACGCTCTATGGCCGCAGCATCGACTCGCTCAGTTCCGATCTCATCCTGAAGGGCACTCAGATTCAGCTCAACAATCTGGCGCTGGCTTTGAATGGCGGCAAGATTGACGGCGCAGGAACTTACGACCTGGCCAGCCAGGCAATTCAGCTGAATGTTCAGGGCAAAGCGTTTGATCTCGCCAACATTGCTGACCTGCAACGCGGACGCGTCCGCATTGACGGCACGCTGGACTTCCAGGCCAACGCCTCGGGAACTCTTGCCGAACCGGTGGTCAATGCGGCCCTTCGCGTTACCGGCCTTAGCTTTGATCACGAACTGGCCGGCGACTTCCAACTCAATGCCATCACCCACGGTTCGGACATGCGACTCAGTGGGAGATCACAGTTCAATCAGGCCGATCTTGAGATTGACGGCAACGTGTCTCTGCGTTCCGACTGGCCGACCAGCCTGGCGCTGCACTTCAGCCACCTGGATATCGATTCGCTGCTCCGCGAGTACCTGAAAGGCAGGGTAACGGGCCACTCAGCGCTTGCCGGGGACATCACGCTTGCCGGCCCGCTTCGCCAGCCGCAGCAGCTGAAAGTTGCCGGCACCGTCACCGACCTGATGGTCGACCTTGAAAACATCAAGCTTCGCAATGACGGCCCGGCACGCTTTTCCGCCTCGCGCGAAGCCGTGAACATTGAAACTCTGCGGTTGATTGGCGAGGGCACAGACCTGTCGCTTGGAGGCATCGCTTCACTGGTCGGCGATCAACGGCTGGATCTGAAGGCTAAAGGCTCAGTCAACTTAAAGCTCATCGAGAGCTATGATCCTGATTTCACCGCTTCCGGCCTGGTCACTGTAGATATGGGTGTTTACGGAACACTTTCTAAACCCATCACCCAGGGACGCGTGCGTGTCGATAACGGTTCCATCGCCTACATCGGGTTGCCTAGCGCTTTGAGCGACATTAATGGATCGCTTTTTTTCAACCAGGACCGCCTGCAGATCGAAACTCTCAATGCCCGAACCGGAGGCGGTGCAGTTTCGTTCTCCGGCTTCACCACTTACTATCGCAAACAGCTCAATTTTGATCTCTCGCTTCACGGGCAGTCGGTGCGCCTGCGATATCCGCCCGGTATCAGCTCTACCGCTGACGCGGACCTGAGGTTTGCCGGAACTCCTGCTGAATCCACCCTCTCAGGTGATATCACAGTCAACAAGCTCGCCATGACGCCCGGGTTCGACTTCGGCGGGTATCTCGAGCGCAGCGCTCAGACATCAGCCCTGCCGCCTACCAATCCAGTGCTCAATCGCATCCGCATGGATGTGCACATCGTCACTGCACCAGAACTGCAGATGCAGACAGCTTCCATCCGCCTGTCAGGAGACGCAGACCTTCGCCTTCGTGGCACCGCCGCCAAGCCGGTGATTGTAGGTCGCGCGGATGTAATTGAAGGTGAAGTCTTCTTCAACGGAACCAGGTACCGCCTGGAACGGGGCGATGTCACATTTATCAACCCTGTGACCACTACACCCGTTCTCGATCTGCAGGCCACCACGCGGGTGCGCGATTACGACATCAGCTTGAATCTGAACGGCCCGGTGGACCGGCCCAGCGTTACGTATCGCTCTGAGCCGCCGCTGCCGACCTCAGATATCATCGCCTTGCTGGCGTTCGGCCAGACCAGCGAACAGTCTGCGCAGCTGCAGAGTAGTGGCAATGAATTATCGTTCAATGCCGGAGCATCCAGCGCAATTCTGAATGCAGCGCTGAATGCCACCGTCAGCAGCCGGGTGCAGCGGCTGTTTGGCGTAAGCCGAATCAAAATCGATCCGCAAGGACTCGCGACTGAAACCTCTCCTACCCAGACCGGCCCGGCCGTAACCGTCGAGCAGCAGGTCAAAAACGACCTGACCATTACCTACACCACCAACGTCGCTCAGGCTTCACAGCAGATCATCCAGGTGGAATACAACGTTAGCCGCAACGTTTCGATCGTCGGCTTGCGTGATCAGAACGGTGTGGTCAGCTTCGATGTGAGAATCCGTCAGCGCAAAAAATAGCGTCTTAGTCCTGGGTAAGCAATGTCGACTGATCCCGATCGCGACCCGTACTCCTCGGAGCGGCTGAAGATGGTTGCCGGCCAGTTGCAGGCGCGTGGCATTGCTGATGAACGTGTCCTGAATGCAATGGCTAAAGTACCGCGCCATGAGTTCGTATCCGCCAAATACTGGGATCAGGCTTACGAAGATCACCCAATCCCGATTGCCGAAAACCAAACCATTTCGCAACCCTATATCGTTGCCTTGATGACGGAAGCTTTGGCGCTCGGCTCAGAAGAGAAAGTGCTGGAAGTGGGCACCGGCTCCGGCTATCAGACTGCCATTCTGGCTGAACTGGCGCGAAAGGTGTTTTCCATCGAACGTCATGGATCATTGGCCGAAGTGGCGCAAGCGTTACTGGCGCGGCTTGGCTACAGAAATGTTCGCGTGATAGTTGGCGATGGCAGCGCCGGAGTACCCGAATTTGCGCCCTACGATGCAATTACGGTCGCAGCCGCAGCGCCGAATATTCCTGAGGCTTTATGGCAGCAGCTCGCCGAAGGCGGTCGCCTGGTAATTCCGGTCGGGCCGCCGGAAGCACAGGAGTTGCAACTGGTGCACAAAGTAAATGGCACGGCGGTGATGCGCCGCATCGAAGCCTGCCGCTTCGTGCCACTGATTGGGGAGCAGGGTTACAAGCCAGAAAGTTAGCTTGCCTTACAATCGGAATGATGGCCATTTTTCGCAGCCTGGGTGCTACGTTCGAAATGATCAAGTGGGAGCACTCGGTATTCGCGCTGCCGTTTGCGCTGACCGGGGCTACGCTGGCTGCGCGCGGATTGCCATCCGCTGCGCAACTGCTTTGGATTGTGGTCGCCATGATTTCTGCACGCTCCGCTGCCATGGCTTTCAACCGCCTGGCGGATGCTGCGATTGACGCCGCCAATCCTCGCACTCGCACCCGCGCGCTTCCGGCGGGGAGCCTCACGCCACGCTTCGTCACGCTGTTTGTTGCAGTTTCGTCAGCCATCTTCATGTTCGCCGCGTTCCAGTTGAATCGACTGGCGTTTGCGTTGTCGCCTCTGGCTTTGGCAATCATCCTGCTTTATTCCTATACCAAACGCTTCACGCGCTGGTCGCACATAGTGCTGGGTCTTGCGCTGGGAATCGCCCCGGCTGCGGCCTGGATCGGCGTGCAGGGTTCGCTGGATGCGCGCATCCTTCTGCTTACTATGGCAGTTACTTTCTGGGTGGCAGGATTTGACGTGCTCTACAGCTGCCAGGATTACGAGTTCGACTCCCAGACCGGGCTGCACTCTGTTCCACGCCATTTCGGCGTGGCTTCTGCGCTGCGCTTCGCGCGTGCCTTTCACCTGATCATGCTGGTTCTGCTGGTTCTGCTCGCGCGTTCGTTTGCGCTGGGACCGCTGGCGTATTTCGGAATCGCGACCGTGGCGGCGTTGCTGGTTTACGAGCATTCATTAGTCTCTGCTCACGATCTCAGCAAACTGAACGCGGCGTTTTTCACCATGAATGGCGTGATCTCCGTAGTGTTCTTTGTATTCGTGGCCGCAGATGTACTGGTGCGGCGTTAGAATGCAGCGTTCGTGTGCGCATTGCTTCAGCGCAATGAATCTGCGTTCTCTGCAGTGTTTGGTCGGCGCTCTCTGCGATTTGAGATTTTTCAAACACCGGATTGACCAGGTTTCCGGCATTGAAGAGAATGGCCAGCAGTGTCTTTTCCACTACTTCGCATTGGCTCCCGCGGATCGCAACTCGCCCTGGCCCAGGCCCATCACATTAAGAGCTTGCTCGAAGGTCGCGGCCACCGGGTAACGATAGAAATCATCAAGACCACCGGCGACAAAATTATCGACGTCGCGCTCGCCCAGGTCGGCACCAAAGGGATGTTTACCAAAGAGATCGAAGAGGCGCTGCTGGAGCAGCGAATCGATCTGGCAGTGCATAGCCTTAAGGACCTGCCCACCGAGATTTCGCCCCAGTTCGAACTGGCGGCCATCCCCGCGCGTGAAGATGCGCACGATGTTTTCTGCTCGCCACACGCCAGCCTCGGCAATCTTCCCAGCGGCGCGCGAGTCGGAACCAGCAGCCTGCGCCGCCAGGCCCAGCTCAAGGCGTTACGCCCTGATTTGCAGATGGATCCTTTGCGCGGCAATGTCGACACGCGCCTGCGCAAACTCGAATCCGGCGACTACGATGCAATCATTCTTGCCGCCGCTGGCTTGCGGCGCTTAGGCAAATTCGGAGCTGCGCGACAAGTGCTTCCGGCAGAGATCGTGTGTCCCGCTGCTGGACAGGGCGCGATGGCTATTGAGATTCGAGCGCGAGACTCGGCAACCGGCGAGGCAGTCGCGTTCCTGGATCATAAAGACACGCGATCGGCCGTGACCTGCGAACGCGCGCTGCTGAACAAGATGGGCGGCGGCTGCCAGGTCCCGATCGGCGCCTACGCGGAATTGCAGGGCAGGGAGCTGTTTTTGCAGGCGGTGGTTGCAAATCCTGATGGCAGCAGCGTTCTGCGAGAATCGGCGAGCGGGGCGGATGCCGTTGCACTGGGCGAGCAGGTGGCCGGATCACTGCTCAGCCGCGGAGGGCGCCAGATTCTTCAGGAAGTGTACGGAAAGAATTTCGCAATTCCAGAACAGCCCTGATTGCCCGCCGACCGGTGTCATTCCGAGCCGTTCGCAGCCGAAGGCGAGCAATGTGCAGCTGCGATCTGAGTCTTTCGGGTGGCCCAGAGCTTCAGTTCTGCGACTCAGGCCAGCAGAAGCGGCGGGGTTAGCCGCTGAGGGCCGACCAGATAAACTATTCAACTCGCAATGGCCACGCCTCAAACGAAGCCCCTCTCCGGAATACGTATCCTGGTAGGCCGCGCTCGTCATCAGGCCAGCGTGCTGGCCTCGGGCCTGCGCGAGTTGGGCGCGGAAGTAATCGAAATTCCGTTTATCCAGATAAAAAATCCGAAATCCTTTCAGCCGCTGGACGCCGCGCTCAAGAACGTGAAGACATACGACTGGCTGATTCTTACCAGCGTCAATGGAGTCGAAACGACATGGAAGCGGATCCGAAAACTCGGAATCAGATTCGATCGCCTGTCCCATCTCAAGATCGCCGCTATCGGTCCCGCCACCAAAAAAGCCATCGAGCGGCACGGACTCAAAGTCCATCTGGTTCCCGAACAATACGTGGCTGAGTCGGTGGTGAAGAGCCTGCGTTCCCGGGTTGCCGGAAAACGCGTGTTGCTGGCCCGCGCTAAACTTGCGCGTGACGTGATCCCGCGCGAATTGCGAAAGCAGGGCGCGCAGGTCGATGTGGTGGAAGCCTACCAGACTGTCCTGCCCGAGTCTTCGCGTCGCAAGCTGAGGGCACTGTTTGAAGATCCCAAGCGGCGCCCACATGTGATTACGTTTACAAGTTCATCTACAGTAAGGAATTTCGTCGCTCTGCTGGCGGGCCAGGCCGCCCCCGCCTCACGAACGGCTTCGATTGGGCCGATCACATCGGCGACGCTGCGCGAGTTCGGCCTGCCAGTTGATATCGAAGCCCAGGAGTACACCATACCCGGACTGGTCGAGGCGATTCGTGCCTGGCGTCAATAATCGCCTGATGGAAGTGCCATCGGTGTGCAGAATGCCTGCTAGACGCGTTCCCATGGCCCTGGGACTGCGTTCAACCCTGCGGTGGATGTTCGGGCGTAGGCCCGGCTTCAAAGTGGCTGAAATCGAAATCTAAAACGTTATTGTTAGCACATATGCATATGTACGTACTTAATGATGTGTCCAATTAACGATGTACGCTCATCTGGTTCAGCGTGTCAGAAACCGCCCCTGGCGTAAGCTGAAGAGAATCGGGCTTTCTTTACTGGTTCACTTTACTGGTTCAGCGAACATCCGCAATCGGCCGGGGGAACATGCGACTTGATGAAATTGGCCGCCCGCCGATAAGCATCAATTTGGTTTTCCACGCGCGCAAAGCCATGGCCTTCGTTTTCGTAGATCTTGTATTCGGCCACGCCGCCGCGCTTTGTGATGGCTTCGACTACCTGCAACGTTTCTGATTTCGGGCAGCGCGGGTCGTTGCCTCCGGCCAGCAGCAGCAGAGGCGCCTTGACCTGGTCGATAAAGAAAATCGGCGAGCGATCGCGCAATAACGGATGGCTCTTCTCATCCTTGGGATCGCCCATGGTAGCAATATCCATCTCGCGCAGAATGGGGTCTTCGTTCTGGATTTCGGTAAAGTAATTTACGAATGGCACGATCGGCACCGCCGCCGCCCACACCTCGGGCGCTTTGGTGACCGCCATCATCGACATGTATCCGCCGTAGCTGCCGCCCGCGATCACCAGCTTTCTGGGATCGAGATAGCCGGTCTGTTTGATCCAGTCGGCGGCAGCCAGCACATCCTGCAAGTCGCCTCCACCCATGTCGAACAGGTTAGCTTGCTGAAATTCTTTGCCATAACCGGTTGAGCCGCGATAATTCGGCGCAATCACCATGTAGCCCTGGTTAGCCATGTGCTGCACGAATCGATTGAACGAATTCACCGTCTGCGCGGTCGGGCCCCCGTGAACATAAACGATAGCCGCGTTCTTTCCGTTGCGCTGCATATTGTGCGGCACATAGAGCCACGCAGAGATCGTCCATTTACGGTCGCGGCTGGGATAGTGCACCAGCTGAGGCTCGATCATGTGATCGGTGGGAATGCCCGCCAGCAGCGCGTGTGTGACCTGGTGCGAACTGCTGTCGCGCAGGTTATAGATCCAGGCGTCGTTGGGTGCGTTCGGGCCGTTGTGGTAATAGAGCAGGCGCGAACCATCCTGAGTGAATGCCGACTCCGCGCCGCCCAGCGCGTTCACGCCTCTAGGCAGCGGCAGGGAAGTGGTTTTAGCGGACGCGAGACTGTGGATGTAAATATCCGCGTTGCCGTCCACATTCGCGGTCCAGGTTACGGACTTCCCATCCGGCGAAAAATTGCCGGCAGAAATCTCCCATTTGTCTTCGGTAAGCCAATCGATTTTCTTTGAGGCGACATCAAGAACGCCGACATTGTCGTAACCGTTGCCTGCATTCGAAGTGATAAGGATTTTCTTGCCATCCGGCGAAACATCACTGGCGCCGTACAGCTTTTCGCCGTCGTGGGGCGTGAGCAGTGTACTCTGCGCGCTCGCGAGATCCGCAATGAAGATGTTCGAATCCGTGCCTTTGGCGTGCTGCTGGGTGTAGACGATCGACTTGCCATCTTTCAACCAGATCGGCCCGACATTCATTTTTTCTTTGGCGGTACCGCTGGTGAGGTGACTGGTCTTCCTGGTCACGGTGTCAAAGACGTCAATTTCAAACACCGAAGATGTTTTCGGCTTGACCATGTACGCGAGATAGCGCCCGTCGGGAGACCAGGTAGGGCTTTCTTCCGCGATCTCGCGGGTGTTGGTGATATTCAGGACTTGCCCGCCCTTGGGCGAAACCAGAAACACATCCCACTGTTCGTCTCCGTCGTAGTCCGACATGTAGGCGATCCATTTGCCATCGGGCGACCAGGCGGGGGCGGCCTGGCGCTGGTCGCTGACCGTAAGCTGCATCGGCCATCCGCCGTCGGCGGGAACCAGCCACAGATTGTTCCGGCCGGTAATGTTCGAGACAAAAACAATCTTCTTCGCATCCGGGGACCAGGCGGTTCCGCCGATGGAGCGGGTCATGTAAAGGCGCTCGAGCGCGAGGCTCTGCTCTCCCTGTTCGACATCAGCGTTGGGCGTGGATGTCACCTGTTTGGGGTCGCTGATGGCGGTGGGCGCGGGAAGCGTTTGGGAAAAAGACAAGGTGCTCATTACAGAAACCATAACAAAGCAGAAGAGAGTTCGCATGCAGGGTCAGTCTAAATGAAGGCCCTCAGCAGGCTGAAGCCGCGCTCTGCCGAAACCCTGAATCGCAGAGCTGAAGCTCTGCTGCTAAAAGGCTGGTTACTTCGCATGCTTATGCACTTCCACTGTGCTCCAGGTCTTGTCGCCGGCGTGGCAAATGTTTTCGAGCAGGCAGTCGGCGCACCTGGGGCGG